>NZ_JBAQWU010000095.1:0-18408 GCF_049299075.1 Gordonia sp. (in: high G+C Gram-positive bacteria) | reverse complement strand
GTCCTCGACGACCTGTGGGCGCGGCGGCACGAGCGGATCGGCCGCCTGATCGTGATCGACGAGGCCCACAACCTGTGCCCACCCAATCCGACGACTCCGCTGGAGCGGCTGCTCACCGAACGGATCGTGCAGATCGCCGCCGAGGGCCGCAAGTACGGGCTGTGGCTGCTGATGTCGACGCAGCGGCCGTCGAAGGTGCACCCGAATGCGCTCTCCCAATGCGACAATCTGGGCCTGATGAAGATGAGTTCCCCACGCGACCTCGCCGAACTCGGCTCGATCTTCGGCTACGCCCCCGAGGAACTCCGGGCGCAAGCCACCGACTTCGTCCAGGGGCAGGTGCTATTTGCCGGTGGTTTCGCCCCCGAAGCGATGCTGGTGCAGATGGGCAGCAGACTCACCCGCGAGGGTGGCGCCGACGTTCCGATCGAACTGCGGTGAGCCAGGACTCATCAACCGCCGGCTGAGCCGGGCCGACGAAACTGGCCCGCGTCGAAGCCTCCGCCGGGCTAACGGACCGGCTGGGGCACCGGCGTGAACTTGTCGTTGATCGTCCCGTTCAGGGACGGGGAGAGCCCGTTCAGCCAGGTAAGGACCTGCCTGCGCGGCGCCCCGGTGTACGGCGTCGGCACGTAGTCGTTGTAGTCCTCGGTCCGTGACACGCGGGTCGGGATCACCCGGTAGTCCACACCGCGCACCGCGCCGTCGACGACGTGCAGTTTGGTCTGCAGGATCGCGGTGCGCTTGTCGGTCGGATTGGTGTTGCCGCCGAAGGCGAAATTGCCGAGCGAATAGGCGATCAACTTGCCCTTGTAGACGTCCATTGATTGCAGGACGTGCGGGTGCGTGCCGATCACCGCGTCGGCGCCCGCGTCGATCGCCACGCGCGCCAGATCCTGCTGCACCCCGTACGGTTCGTGCACCGCTTCAATACCCCAGTGGAAGTAGGGGATCACCACGTCGGCGCCACGCTGGCGCAGCCCGGCCATATCGGCCCGGATCTTCGTGCGAATCTGCGGGGTGTCTTGCCAGGTCTGATAGCTGGCCAGGCCCACCTTGATGCCCTTGACGTCCTGGACGAGCGTGTAGTCGTAGTCGGAGCCGTCATAGTCGGTATTGCCGTAGCCGACGTACTTCACGCCCACGCCGTCCAGCGCGGCGGTCGTCTCATTGAAACCGCGGCGGCCGTAATCCCAGGTGTGATTGTTCGCGATGGTGACCACCTCGATGCCGCCAGCTGGCAGCGTCGCGGCCAGCGCCGGATCGCCGTTGAAGAAGAAGTTCCCGGTGCCAGGTTTGGTGCGCGGCTTGCGGGTGTCGGTGGTCAGCGACACTTCGAAGTTCGCGATCGTCAGATCGTCGTTGTCGAAGTATTTCTTCACATTCTGGAAGAAGTAGTTCGGGTCGTTGCCGCTCTGCTTCCACGCGGCAGGCAGCGTCAGCCCACCGAACTGCGGATCGCTGCCCAGAATGTTGTCGCCCGCCCAGCTGAGCGTGATGGTGCCCGCGGCGCCCGGCGCACTGCTGGCACTCGACGCGGCCGACGGAGTGGGCGACGACGCCGACTGCGGGTTGGGGGCGGCCGACGAGCAGGAGGTCAAGGTCAGCAGCAGTGCGCCGGTCAGCGTGGACAGGGCAACGAGGTATCGCACCCGCCGATCCTAGCCGGTCAGGGGGGGCAAGATTGTGCGACCGAGCACGCGATCGGCGCGCAGATCGTCCATCGCCCGTCCGAAGTCGGCCAGCGGGTACATCGGCCAGCGGGTACGTCGGCCAGCGGGGACGTCGGCCAGCGGGTACGTCGTCCACTCACCGTGCACCTCGCCTTGTTCGGCAAGGATCTTCGCCGCCGTATCAGCGCCGGCGAGCAGGGGGCGGTCGGCCCCGAGTCGGGTGGCCAGTTCGAGTTTGGCCCGGTTGGTCCGGCGAGCTTCACAGCGCGCATGACTTGACCGTAGTGCGGGACGGGGTGGTGCGAGAATGGTCGGCGTGAAGAAGATTCGGCCGCGGGAGGTGGCGCTGGCGGTGGTGCTCGCGTCCACCGCCGGCTACCTGGACGCGGTGGGCTTTGTGGTGCTCGGAGGTTTCTTCGTCTCCTTCATGAGCGGCAACACCACTGAACTGGCTACCGGAGTGGGCACCGGTGACTGGGGGACGGTGGCGACGGCCGGTTCGCTGGTGGGCATGTTCTTTGCCGGCGCCGTGCTCGGCGGTGTGCTGGCCCGCGTCCGTGACGGCCGCACCACCGTGCTTGCGGCGACCAGTGTGCTGGTCGGACTGACGGCGATCCTCGCCACTACGGTCACCGCCGATTGGCCGGTGATCGTGCTGTTGCCGCTGGCCATGGGCGTGCTCAATGCGACATTCCTGGTGGCCGGTGAGGCCAGTATTGGGCTCACCTACATGACCGGCGCCCTGGTGAAAGCGGGGCAGCGGCTCGTCGACGCCTTTTTCGGCGGGCCCAAACTGCTCTGGTTGCGGCACCTGTCGCTGTGGGCGGCGCTCCTGGTGGGCGGGGTGATCGGCACGCTGATCCTGCACGGTCCGGGGCTGGGGGTCGCGCTGTGGGTGGCGGCGGCCGCATTGGCTGTGATCACCGTTGTCGTCGGGGTCGATCGCCGACGACGCGGCGTGTACGCCGCCCAGCGCGAGCGCCGGGAGATCACGATCCTCGGCCCGCATCGGAACACACACCCCGCTGGCCTAGGCTGAGCGGCATGGACGAGACCACCCAGCAGCTCGCCGGCCGGCTACTCGATGCGCAGGTGGACTTCGCCCTGCGCCAGCTGACCAACGACGCCGACTTCACCGCGCTGGTCAATGACGAGCTCGACTTCTACCGGACCGACTCGGGCACGCTGCCGCTGGAAGTAGTGATGCCGCGCCAGCTGATCAAGGATGTGGCGCGCAAGTACACGATGGCGTTTCCGGTGGAGGGCGCAATCCCCGAGCTGGTCGGGCAGGTGGCTGCGCGGCTGTACCGCAGCGAGATCCACGAGACCACCAGCCTCAGCGACATTCTCGGACCGCGCCGCTTCGACGAGCTGTCCTCCATCGCCACCGGGCTCCCGGTGACCCGGCACGCCGTCGAACACGTACTGGACAGTCCGGCGACCACGGACACCATCGTCGAGGTCGTGCAGCGGGCGGTGGAGTATCGCTTTGGCGCTAAGCTGGCCCGCCGGCTGGCCCGTCCGGTGGAGAAGTGGACGCGCCGCGGCAGCGTCATGGTGGTCGAGTCGGCCCGCGCGAATTCGGGCGAGTTGCTGGCCGACGCCGTCCGTGACTTCTGGCGCGGCAGCTCGGACGAGGCCATCGCGGGTTTCCGCGACGCGATCGCCGAGGCCGACGTCGAGGACACCGTGGTGCTGATCTTCGAGTTCTGGCGCACGTTCCGGCAGACCGACTACTTCCGTTCGCTGCTGGACTCCGGTATCGACGAGGTTTTCGACACCTACGGCGCGACGCCGATCGCCGACGTCGTCGAAGATCTGGGTGTCACCGAAGACGATCTGCGCATCGAAGCGCAACGCTTCGGTCCGGCGGTGATCAAGCAATTGGCCGAGCAGGGCTTCCTGGAGGCCCTGCTGCGCCGTCGCCTCGCGGTTTTTTACACCTCGCCGGAGTTTCTCGACGCCGTCACGCCGCCCGACCAGCCCGCCCCCTGAGCGGACGGAGCCAGGGTTACCCCGAGGGGTCGAGGGGTCGTCTTACAGCACCTCGGACAGAAAGGTCTGCAGGCGCTCGCTCGCGGGATCCTCGAACAGCTTTTCCGGGGTGCCGGTCTCCACCACGGCGCCCTCATCCATGAAGAGCACGTTGTCGCTGACGCCGCGTGCGTACCCCATCTCGTGAGTCACCACGACCATCGTCATGCCCTCTTGGGACAGCTCAGTCATCAGCGCCAGAATGCCCTTGACCAACTCGGGGTCCAATGCGCTGGTGGCCTCGTCGAAGAACATGATCTGTGGTGCCATCGCGAGGGCGCGAGCGATCGCCACGCGTTGCTGCTGACCGCCGGACAGGGTGGACGGCCGGACATCGGCCTTAGCCTCCAGGCCGACCGTGGTCAGCTCCTTGATCGCCAGCTCGCGGGCCGCCTCCTTGCTTAAACCGCGGATCTTGCGCGGCGCCAGCGCCACATTGTCGGCCACGCTCATGTGCGGGAACAGATTGAACTGTTGGAAGACCATGCCGATGCGGCGGCGCAACTCGTCGGGGTTGTCGTGCAACACCGAGCGGCCGTCGATCAAGATGTCGCCCGACTGCGGCTCGTGCAGTCGATTCAGCACGCGCAGCAGGGTGGACTTACCCGAACCGGACGGGCCGATCACCGTGGTCGTCGTACCGGCGTCGACGTGGATGTCGACGCCACGCAGCACCTGGTTGTCGCCGAAGGCGAGGTGCAGGTCGGTGCCGGTAAGGGACACCGGTTCGGCGGCGGCGGCGAGCGGGATCGCGGGAGTGCTCATCAGGAGGCCTTTCCGGTCCGCAGACGCGTGTCGTAGTAGTTGACCAGGTGGGTGAGGGGAATGGTCAGGCACAGGTAGATGATGCCCGCGGCCACCAGAGGTGAGAGGTTGCCGGTCTGGGCGTTGAGATCGCGGCCGACCGCGAACAACTCCCGTTGGCTCGCCAGCAGACCGAGGAAGTAGATCAGCGACGAGTCTTTGATCAGCACGATGAACTGGTTCATCAGCGCCGGCAACACTCGACGGACCCCTTGCGGGATCACCACAAGTGCCATTGACTTGCTGTAAGAGAAGCCCAGTGCCCGGGATGCTTCCATTTGTCCGGGTTCCACGCTCTGAATGCCGGAGCGGAAAATCTCACCGATATAGGCCGAAGCCAGCAGGGCCAGCGCGAGGGCACCGAGCCAGTACGGGTTGCCGCCGGTCCAGCCCTTGACCAGGGGGCCGACGCCAAGCCCGATGATGAGAATCACCACGACAGCCGGCAGGCCCCGGAAGATGTCGGTGTAGATCCGGGCCGGCCAGCGCAGGAAGCGGGAACGGGAGATCCCGGCGACGGCAAGCAGCATGCCCACCACGGTGCCGATCACACCGGACACCAGCGCCAGGACGATGGTGTTCGGCAGCCCCGTCGTGATCAGATCGGGCAGGGCCTTGCGGTACAAGTCCCAGTTGAAGAACGTGTCTTTGAGCTGGGCGAGCGTGCCTTTGTCGGCAGCCGCCGGAGACTGTGGGTCGGTGGCGTGGGCTGCGGCGATCGCTCGGAAGTCGGGCAGCTGCGGGGCGGGAGCGGCGCGCGAGCCCGGCTTCCAGCCTTGCGGGAGCTCGCGGGGAACCCAATTCGTGTAGAGCGTCGCCCAGGTGCCATCAGCGATCACTGCGTCCAGGCCGCTGTTGAGCGCGTCGATCAAGGCCTGATCGCCGAGCGGGGTGGCCCAGCCGACAAAGTTGTTGACGCTGAAAGTGTCTTCGAGGATGGCCATGCCGTCGCTGGCGTTGATGGCGCCTTCGGCCTGCTGGCTCGGGGCTACCCAGGCGTCGACGAGGCCGGACTTCAGGTTCGCGTAGGCGGTTGCGTAGTCGGGATACTTGACCGGATCGAGCTTCAAAGTGTTGGTGACGAAGTCGTCCTGCACGGTGCCCTGCACCACGGCGACTCGATGGCTGGGGCCCAGATCGGCGAAGCTGCGGATCGCACCATTCTGCGAGCCGACCAGCGAGAAGTAGCCGAAGTCGTAGCCATTGGTGAAGCCGACTGTTTTACGGCGGTCAGCGGTGGTGGTGATCGACGACGACCCCACGTCGAATCGGCGGGTGGCGACCTGGGAGAGCAGCCCGGAGAACTCGGTACCGACGAACTCCACCTTCAGTCCGAGCTTGGCGCCGACGCCTTGAGGAGTTCGTTGTCGAAGCCGGTGTAGACGCCCTGGCTGTTGAGGCAGATGCTCGGTGGTGCGTCGCCCAGGGTGCCGACGGTCAGCGTGCCGGGCTTGCTCAAGTTCAGCGCAGAGGTATCGATCTGCTCGAGTGGAACCACGCTCGCGGTGGTGAACTGGTCGACGGACTGCTCGGAGGTGTTCAGGTTCTCCGGGGCGGCGGCAGCGGCGGATTCGCCGGGCGCGGCGCATAAGCCGTCGTCTGGTGCCGACGATGCGCAACCGGCCAGCGCGAAGACACCGAAGGCGGCGAGGATCAGTGCGGTGATGCGCCAACGGAGACGGGGCAAGGGCATGGGTTCAGACCTTAGCGGCCGCACGCCCCAGCCTGCTCAATAAAACCCACCCGGCCGCAAAACCTATCGTTGTGCGACCGGGTGGTCGGTGCTGCCCACGAATGGGATCGGCTCAGTGCGCGGCTTCGTAGGCGGCGATGATATCGGCCGGGATGCGGCCGCGATCGCTGACGGCGAAGCCGTTCTCATTCGCCCACGCGCGGATCGCCCGGGTATCGGTCGAGCGGACCGCGCTCTTGCGGCCGCGTCCGCCGACTGATCGGGAGACGGCGACGTACGTGGCGACCAGGTCGCGGAACGCCGCGGCATTGGCGGGAGACGTATCGAACTCGTAGCTCTTTCCGTCAAGAGCCCAGCGAACGGTCTCGAATTCTTCGATATCGGAGTTGTCGATATCGTCGGTCATCTGGATGACGGTGCGCCTGCCCATGAGGTGTCCTTCGTGTGTAGCCGATTTACAGAGAACCGCGATCGCGAATTCTTGCGGCAAGTCTACAAGAACAATCCGAACGGCTGCGCTATCAATGGAATCTCATGCTAATTGGGCACCCGATAAGGTCGAGCATTAGCGAGTGGGTGTCGCTGACGTTCTGGGCGCGCCGCGAGAATGACTCGCGGTGCCGCCACTGGTGAGCAGCGCATCGGGTGCGTGGGTGTCGCCGGTGATCTGCTGGAATCCGTCGCGGGTGAGTGCGAATCCGTCATCGGAATCGGAGTCCAGGCAGTAGAGCCCGGATACGTCGTTCAGACAAGAAAAGCTGCCTGCGCGGATCGCCGACCCGAATTCCAGGATGTGCGATCGAAAGAGGACCGGGTACAAATTGGCGCAGCCACCCGCGGCGGCACCGCTCGACGAGAGCACCGCCAACTGCGGATCCCAATCGCACCCCGTCGGCGCGCCGGGGGGCGCAGCCACCCGGCCGCGAATCTTATCGCCCGCGCACACCAGGGCATTGGCGCCGTTGTTACCGGTGGAGCACCGGAAATTGCGGTCGGGGGTGGAGAAGTGCACCCCGGAGACGTTGTCCAGTCGCTCGCCGGTCGCGGTGGCCGCACCGATATGGAAAGTACCTAAGCCCACCATCGGAGCATCGGAGATCACCCGGCGGTAGGTGTCGTCTTCGGCGACAGTGTACGAGCGGGTGGCTCGGGTCTGGTTGGTGGCCGTCGGTGGCAGGGTCGACGGCACGGTCTCGGTGCTCGGCTCGTTGGTGCCCGGGATGTTGATGGCTGACGGTGCGCTGCTGGCCTGGTCGAGCAGGCTGCACCCCGATACCGCGAACAGTGCGATTCCGGCGAGCGCACCGGCCATCAACCGTCGGCGAGGGCGATGACGCGGCACGCGGGCCCGCGCCGATGGGACCCACGCCGATTGGGCCCACCAGGACCGTCCGTACCCTTGCACTGTGGCCACTCCCAAAATCGTGCTGTTTTACGTGTTCACGCCGCTCCCGGATCCTGAAGCGATTCGGCTCTGGCAACTCGCCGTCGGCGAGACGCTCGGGTTGCGCGGCCGGATCATTGTCTCACCTCACGGGATCAATGCGACGGTCGGCGGCGATCTGCCCGACGTCAAACGGTATGTGCGCGCCACCCGCACCTACCCGGCATTCGCCGGTGCCGACATCAAGTGGTCCGAAGGAACCGGCGACGACTTCCCGCGATTGACGGTCAAGGTCCGCCCGGAGATCGTGACCTTTGGTGTGCCCGACGAGGTCGTCGTCTCCAGTGACGGGGTCGTCGACGGGGGAGTACGGCTGTCCCCGGAAGACTTGCACCAGTTGGTTGCCGAGCGGGGCGACGACGTCGTCTTTCTGGACGGCCGCAATGAGATCGAAGCGCAGATTGGGAAGTTTTCGGGTGCGGTGATTCCGCCGGTCACGACGACACGCGATTTTATTCCGCTCATCGAGAGCGGGGCATTGGATGAGTTCAAGGGTCGTCCGCTGGTGACCTATTGCACCGGCGGCGTTCGGTGTGAAGTTCTGTCTGCGCTGTTGCGGCATCGTGGGTTCAGTGAGGTCTATCAACTCGATGGCGGCATTGTCCGATATGGCGAAAGGTACGGCGACGACGGCCTGTGGGAAGGGTCGCTGTATGTTTTCGACAGCCGGATGAGTGTCGACTTCTCCGATCGTGCGAAAGTGATCGGAAAATGCGCGCAATGCGCGGAGCCGACAAAACGGATTGTGAATCATCCCGATGAATTGGGGCGTGAGCTCGCAGTGCTGTGCGCGCGGTGCGGTCCGGCTGCGGAGTGAGGCGGCGGTGAGATCCTCCCGCGGCGTCCGCGGCGCTATTCCCGTCGTCATCTTGGCGGGATTCCTTGGGGCGGGAAAGACGACGGTACTCAATCACCTCCTGCACCATTCCGGCGGCCGCCGGTTCGGCGTGTTGGTGAACGATTTCGGCGCCGTCAACATCGATGCTCTGCTGGTGGCCGGGCAGTCGGCGGGAACGCTGAATCTGGCCAACGGGTGCATGTGCTGCACCACGGACGCCGATGGGCTGGGTGAGGCACTCGGCGGCCTGGCCACCTCCGGTGTGGATGCGATCGTCATCGAAGCCAGTGGCATCGCGGAGCCGAAGGCGCTGATTCGGCTGGTGCTGGCCGCCCGCGACGAGCGGGTCGCTTATGGCGGCTTGGTCTACGTCGTCGATGCTGGGAAGCTCGAACGCACGGTGGCCGAGCATCCGGTGGTCGCCGAGCATCTCGCCGTCGCTGATCTGGTGGTCTGCAACAAGATTGACGTGGTGCCCGCTGCGGTATTGGCGCGGGTCGTCGAGCGGGTGGCGGCAGTCAACTCGACGGCGCCGGTGCTGTGTGTCGCCCGCGGTGCGATCGATCCGGGTCTACTCGTCGAGGGTGCCGATCGCCGCGCCGTCGATGACCAGCCTCGGCAGTTGACGATCGGAGAACTACTCGACGATGGCGAGTCCGGCGCGCACCTGCACGAGGCCTTCGAGTCGGTGACGCTGGACACCTGCCGTCCGGTGGATCCGCGGCGGCTGGCCGTGTTGCTGGAGCGCCCACCGGCCGGTACTTACCGCTGCAAAGGGCTCGTCTACGTTGATCTACCCGGACATCGCGACCGCGCCTATGAGGTGCACGGTGTCGGCGGGTTTCTGCATGTGTCCGGTCGGGCGTGGGCCGGTGCTCCCCGGACCACGCTGGTGCTGATCGGCGCCGGTCTGGACGTCGACGCGGCGCAGATAGCGCTGGATGGCGTGGTGCGCGCGGCCGACCCGGCGGACGTGAACGGAATTCTCCACCTCACCCGATACCTTGCCGACGTTGCGGCTACCGACGAGGAGCAAGCGGGGCCGCTCGACGTTTCGTCGATCACGGGCGGCTAACGATTGCGCTGGGGGAAGGTTCGCTGGGTTGCCTCCAGTCACCCAACACTGGTTCACTTGTGGCTGAAGTGACCAGTGTTACTGGTGATCTAAAAGGGGTTGAGGAATGTCTGCTGCAATCTTTCCGCACCGCTCGCTGACGCGCGGTGGAGTGCGCCGTCGCGCGGTGACCATCGGTGCCGCCGTTGCGTTGACCGCCGGAACGGTGCTGGCGCCGCTTGCTGAGGCGGAGCCAGCCGCGCCGGCTGCCGGCTCGCTGACCGGCCGCACGATCTTCCTCGATCCGGGACACCAGGGCTCGGCGGCGGGCCACCAGCTGAACAAGCAGGTGCCGGACGGCCGAGGTGGGACCAAGGACTGCCAGACCGCCGGGGCCACCGCGGTCACCGGGAAGATGGAGCATGCCATCAACTGGGACATCGCCCAGCTGGTGAAAGCCGGACTGGAGTCGGCCGGTGCCAAAGTGGTGCTCAGCCGTGCCGATGACACCGGATGGGGCGGGTGCGTCGACGAGCGTGCCGCGGCCGCGAACAAGTCGGGCGCCGACGTCGCGGTAAGCCTGCACGCCGATTCGACCAGCGCCAGCTCGGACCCGAGCAAATCCGGTTTCCACATGATCGTGCCGACGCAGCCGATCCCCGACGCCACTGTGGCCTCGGTGCAGGCGGGCAACGGGCGCAAGGCCAGCGAAGCCATGCGCGACGCTTTCAAGAAGGCCGGCTTCACGCCCGCCAACTACGCTGGAGTGCAAGACGGTATCCAGGCTCGTCCGGACATCGCTGCGGTGAACCTGACCCGGGTGCCGGCCGTCTTCATCGAGATGGGGAACCTGTCCAACCCTGCCGAGGCCAAGGCGCTGTCGGAGGCCCGCGGCTCGGCGGCCTACGCGCTGGCCATCACCAACGGCATCAAGAAGTACCTGGCCACCGCGCCGGCCTCAAACCCGATCCCGCTGCAGCCGGGCGAAGCCGCCCCGGAGGTCTCCGGCTCCGACGTCGAGGACCTCGCGTCGCTGGCCGCGGCCGGACCGCTGTTCGAGGCGCTGGCCGGAGCCAAGAGTCTGGACGAGGCACAGTCGATCCTGATCGCGCAGGGTGGCGACGTTTCCGCGCAGGTACTCAAGGCGATGCTCGCCGTCGTCTACACGGTCTTTGGCGGCAAACTCCCGATCTGACCGGGCGGGACTCACCATCGCTTAGCCTCCGCCGAGTCCAGATTTCGGACTAGAGTCGTGCCATGGGTATCTCTCTCCCGAGTCTGAAGACCATCCGCGAACTGTTCTACGTACCGACCCCGGTGCCCAGATTTGCCGGGCGGAAGGTGCTGATCACCGGCGCCGCCAGCGGCATCGGTAAGGCCACCGCGGTGGAAGTCGCCAAACAAGGCGGCCAGCTGGTGCTGACCGACGTGCAGACTGGCGCGCTCGATCAGGTCGTCGCCGAAATCAATGGTTCCGGTGGTGAGGTGCTGTATCACCGCCCCGGAGACATTTGCGACTTCGACTGGGTCGCCGCCTTCGCGCGCGATGTCGAGGCTGAGGTCGGCGTCATGGACGTGGTCATGAACATCGCTGGAGTGTCCGCGTGGGGCACGGTCGAGCGCCTAGAGCACCGACAGTGGCGGCAGATGGTCGAGGTCAACCTGATGGGCCCGATCCACATCATTGAGTGCTTTGTCCCGCCGATGATTCGGCGCGGCAAGGGTGGGCAGCTGGTGAACGTCTCGTCGGCGGCCGGCCTGCTCGCACTGCCGTGGCACGCCGCCTATAGCGCCAGCAAGTTCGGGCTGCGCGGGGTTTCTGAGGTGTTGCGCTTCGATCTGCGTCGGCACGGTATCGGTGTCAGTTTGGTCTGCCCCGGAGCGGTCGCCACCCCGCTGGTGGACACCGTTGAGATTAAGGGTCTGGACCGCAGCAACCCGGTGATCGAGAAGCAGATCAGCGGGTTTCACCGGATTTCGGTGACCCCGGAGCAGGCCGCCCAGGCGATCTGCAAGGGCGTCACCGGCAACAAGTACATGGTGTACACCTCGTTCGACACCCGCTTCGGCTATTGGTGGGCGCGCAAATTTGCGCTGCCCTATGAGGTGGTCATGCGGATCGCCAACAACCGGTTCGACCAGCTATCGCGGATCAGCGCACTCGGCGAGCAGGAACCCGGCGGCGCCGGTTCGCAGGCGTCAGTCACCAGTCGTCATCGCGACTGAACCGGTGGTCGGACCCCAGTCGGAGGTCGACCCCGGTCCGTTCCGCGACGGCCGTTTCGGCGACGTTCTGGTGGTGTCGGCTACCCGGGCCGAGGCCGCACACGTGCCCGCTGGCGCGTCGGTTCTCATCAGTGGGCTGGGTAAGGTCGGCGCGGCGATCGCCCTGACCCGCACCCTCGCTGCGGCGCCGCGGCGCTACCGTCGAGTGATCAACATCGGGACTGCAGGCGGCCTCAAACTCCACTGCGCCGGGCTGTACCTGCCGTCTCGGGTCGTCGAGCACGACCTGAGCGCCGCCGACCTTGCTGCCCTCGGCTATCCGGTGCGCGACAGCTGGGATCTCGACGGCGGCGACGGCACCATCCTGGCCACCGGTGACACTTTCGTCAACGACGCCGCTGCCCGCGACCTGCTTGCCCAGCGCGCCGACTTAGTGGACATGGAGGCCGTCGCGCTGGTGCGTGTATGTGCGGACTTTGGGCTGCCGGTGCGCGTGGTCAAGGTGGTCAGCGACTACGCCGACGACTCCGCGATGGACTGGCCGTCGGCGGTGGACGCAGCGGCGCGGGATCTGGGTGGCTGGCTGAGGGACACGGACTTCGGCGCGCACTGACCCGGACCGCCACGTCGGGCGCCAGCCGCATGTTCGCGCTGTCGGATAATGTTCGCGCTGTCGGATTAATCCGACAGCGGGAACGAGAGTCGGCCGCGGCGGGTTCAGTCGTCGAGGCCGGCGGTGAGATCTTCGATGGCGCCGGTGTCGCGGAGTTGACCTGCCGTGCGGCGAGGACCGTCGGCGCGTGGCGGAATCACCTGCGGCTGGGCCCGACGGACGGGACGATCACCTTGGCCGACCGCCGATGGATCACGCCGGACCGGACGGGAGGCCCCGGTGGCCGCCCGGCGTGCGGCCGGTGCTGCGGGTTCGGTGGGTGTCGGACGTGGACTGACGGTAGTCCGCTCGACCGGGCGGGGCCGGACGGCGGTCGGCGCGTCGGTGGCCCGGGTAGCAGTGGGTCGGCTGCCAGCGGGCTTGCTGCGAGCGGGTTTGCCGCGCGCGGTGGTGGTGGCTGCTGCGGGTTTGCTGCCTGCGGTCGTCTTGCGTGCTGCCGAGGAAGTGGCCCTTTTTGCTCTAGCCTTCGCCGGTTTCTGCGGCGCGGTGGACTTCCGCTGGTCCGATGATTCGGCGCCGTCGGTCGCGATCCGGGTACCGAACCAACGGGCCAGGGCGATCAGCCCGCACAGGACGAAGGTTCCGATGATCCACGGGAAAAGATTGGAGAATGGCAAGACCACTTCGAGGACGGCCTTGCGCATACCCTGGGGGGCAGCTGAGTCCGAAGTAGAGAGCACCATCGAATACAGCGCGATCAGCCCGATCACCATCGTGATCAGTGGCGGCTGCACGGCTGCAGTGAAGAGGGCGCGGCGTCGGACGGCGAGCACGGCGAGTACGCAGCCGACCACAAAGAAGCTGTTGTAGATCAACCCCAGTGCGGAGTTCACCTGGACGTCGATGATCGCGCCCACCGTGGTGAAGCCCGCAGCGATCAGAACCGCACCCCACCACGGCACGCCGACAGCGCGAGGCAACACGCTCTGCGTGTCTGTGGGCACCGGAGTGCTGCTGAGGATGCGGGAAGCCACGCGACAACGGTACCGGGTCAGTCTGTGAGGAAGCTTCAAGCGGGGCCGTGGCGCGCCATCGTGTCAGGCATCACTCGATTGGCGGTCGCTGGTTGGGGTGCTCCGCACCGGGACGTCAATGCGGTTCAAGCGTCGGGCCGCGTCATTCCCGGTGTCGAGCGCTTCCAGCTCAGCGAGGCGGCGCGCGGTGACCGACAAGCGGGTGTCGATGGCGCCGATCGTTGCGTTGTATGACTCGACGGCGCGCCGCAGTGCCCCACCGGTCTTGTCGAGGTGGGCCAGGACGCCATCGAGCCGCTGGTAAAGCTGGCGGCCGAGCGTGTGGATGACGGCGGCGTCTTCGGCGAGCGCGTGCTGTCGCCATCCGAGTGCGACCGTACGCAGCAACGCGATCAGCGTGCTTGGCGTGGCGAGGACAACATTGCGGCCGAAGGCGTAGTCGAGCAGGTCGGGGTCCGCCCGGGTGGCGGTCTCCAAGGCGCCGTCGCCGGGCAGGAACAGCACCACGAACTCCGGCGAGCTCGGTTGTGCGGACCAATACGACTTTCCCGACAGGACGCTCACGTGGGCGCGGACGGCTTGAGCGTGCCGAGCAGCGACCTGTGCGCTCGCCCCAGGGGTGGTGCCATCGTCGGCAGCCGCCGATTCCAGATAGGCCTGAAGTGGCACTTTGGCGTCCACGACGATGGACCGGCCGCCAGCAAGATGGACCACCAGATCGGGGCGCACGCGCCTGGTGTCGTCGTCGCGGCGATCCGGCGATGTCTGCTGGGTGGTGAAATCGCAGTGCCGGGACATGCCGGAGAGTTCGACGATCCGTTCCAACTGCACCTCACCCCAGCGGCCGCGGACCTGCGGGGTGTGTAGGGCGCTGCTGAGCCTGCTGGTCTGCTCCTGCAGCCGGAACGAGGCCTGCGCCATACCGCGGACCTGTTCGGTGAGTCCGGCGTAGGCGTGGATCCTGTTGTGTTCGGTGCGCCGCAGCTCGGCCGAGAGCTCGTCGAGGGTCAGTCGCAGCGGCCCGACGATGTCGTGCACCTCGTCGCCCAGCATCGCCGACTGTTCGCGGGTCGCGTCGATGGTTGCGGCGCTGACCGAGGCGGCAGCCGAGGCATGTGCGAACCAGCCGATCACGATGCCGACTATCAGGCAGGCGAGCGCGGTGATGGCCAGAGATGCGGTCATGCGCCCATGGTGCACCCGGCCCCCGACAAAAGCGTCGGGCTAGAAGCCGCACTCCCGGTCGATCAGGGCCGCTTTGCGGTCCAGTCCGTAACGGAAGCCGCCGAGACCGCCGTTACTGCGCACCACTCGGTGACATGGCACAAAGAGGGCGGCGGCATTGCGGGAACAGCAGGCAGCGGCGCCCCGCACCGCGGCCGCGTTGCCTGCGCGTTCGGCCAGCTCCGTATAGGTCACCGGCGGACCGGGTGGCACCTGGCGCAGCGCGGCCCACGCGGCCGTGATGAACGGGCCGCCCAGCTGGTGCACCGCAATGGTGGCCGGCGCGGCTAGATCGCCGAGGTAGTAATCCCGGACGGCGTGCGTCACCCTGGTGCCGGGGCGGTTGACCAGCTTGTCGGGCGTCAATGATGGATGGATGAGCGCTGCGAGATAGTCGCGCTCGCTGGTCCACCCGGAGGCGTACACGGTGCCTTTGTCGTCGAACAGGGCAGTGAACGGTCCGTCGGGCGTGGCTACGGTGGCCCAGCCGAGTCGGACGGGGCGGGCAGTGGTGGTGTCGGACATGGTGGACCTTCCGGTGACCGGTGGGTGACGACGACTGTCACTACTTAGACGCAGGCGAAGCCTTTTCGGTTCCATCCCCGGGTGGCGCGCCGCGCCCGGCGCCGGTGGGTGTGTGACGATATGGGCGTGAGCGATGACGACCTGTCGAAACTGAGTGGCGTGAGCGAGAGCGATGCCGAACTCATCGAGGAAGCCGAGGACGAGTCTCGGGACGAGGCCCCCGACTTGGCTGCCGTCACCGAGCGGGTGATGACCGATCCGCGTACCGGCGATCGGTACCCAAGCCGGTCCCGGGTGTTCCTGACCGGACTGCGGTCGACGGCGACGGTCTGCGTGCAGGCGATCCTCGTGCTGGCATTCCTGTGGGTGCTGATGTGGATCCTCGGCAAGCTGTGGGTGGTCGTACTCCCGGTGTTGCTGGCCATCATCGTGGCGACGGTGCTGTGGCCGCTGGTGCGCTGGCTGCGTAAACATGGCGTCCCTGCGGCGCTTGCCGCATTGCTGGCGCTGCTGTCAGCTATCGCGGTGATCGGCGCGGTGATCGGGTTTGTCGTGCCGTCGGTGATCGACCAGACTCCGCAGTTGGTCGATCATGCGATCGACGGCGTCAAGCAGGTCCAGGATTGGGTCAAAGGCCCGCCGTTCAACGTCGACGAAGATCAGATGTCCGGCTTCGTCAACACCATCGTCGAGCGGCTGCAGAAGAGTTCGGCGACGATTGCCTCCGGCGTGTTCAGCGGAGTCGGTGCCGCCACATCGGTGTTGATCACCGGCTTCACTGCGCTGGTTCTGGTGTTCTTCTTCGTCAAGGACGGCCCCAGGTTCCTCCCTTGGCTCGGCCGCACCGTCGGCAAGCCCACCGGCTCGCACCTGGCCGAGGTGCTCATGCGGATGTGGAACACTCTCGGCGGTTTCATCCGGACCCAGGCGATCGTGAGCGCAGTGGACGCGGTGCTGATCGGTATCGGCCTGGTGATCCTCAACGTGCCGCTGGCCGGCGTGCTGGTGATCATCACGTTCCTCGGTGGCTTTGTGCCGATCGTCGGTGCCTTTGTAGCCGGCGCGCTCGCGGTGTTGATCGCGCTCGTCGCCAACGGGCTCACGTCGGCGCTGATCGTGCTGGCCATCATCCTGGCGGTGCAGCAACTCGAGGGCAACGTGCTGTCGCCGTGGCTGCAGTCCAAGGCGATGGAGTTGCATGCCGCTGTCGTGCTGCTCGCGGTGATGCTGGGTGGCAGCTTGTTCGGCATCGTCGGTGCCTTCCTCGCCGTGCCTGCCGCGTCGTGCCTGGCGGTGCTGTTGCGCTACGTGCTCGAGCAGATCGGGCTGGCGGCGGGGGAGAGGATTCAGGCCGAGGATGCCGCGGACGAGGAAGCAAGTACGCCTGGCCGGTTCAGTCGATGGATGCCGGGAAGCAAGGGCGTTCCACGCCAAGAGTGATCGGGCGATAGACTCATCATCCGTGAGTCTCACCCTCGGAATCGTCGGACTGCCCAACGTTGGCAAGTCCACCCTCTTCAACGCCCTGACCCGTAACGACGTGTTGGCGGCGAACTACCCGTTCGCCACCATCGAGCCGAACATCGGTGTCGTGGAGCTGCCCGATACGCGGTTGACCCGGCTGGCGGAGATCTTCGGTAGCGAGAAGATCCTGCCCGCCGTCGTCTCCTTCGTCGATATCGCCGGCATCGTCAAGGGCGCGTCGGTGGGTGAGGGTATGGGTAACCAGTTCCTTGCCAATATCCGCGAAGCCGACGCGATCTGCCAGGTGGTGCGCGTCTTCGCTGACGACGACGTGGTGCACGTCGACGGTCGCGTCGATCCGCTCGCCGACATCGAGGTGATCGAGACCGAGCTGATCTTGGCCGATATGCAGACGCTGGAGAAGGCGCTGCCGCGGCTCGAGAAGGACGCCAAGAAGAACAAGGACCTCACCGCGGTGGCCGACGCCGCCCGCGCGGCGCAGGAGATTCTGGACTCGGGCAAGACGCTGTTCTCGGTGAAGGACAGCTTCGACCTCTCGAGCGTCCGCGAGTTGCACCTGCTGACCGCAAAGCCTTTCCTGTACGTCTTCAACGCCGATGAGGCGGTACTGACCGACGAGGCCCGCAAAGACGAGCTGCGCGCGGCGATCGCCCCCGCCGACGGCGTCTTCTTGGACGCCAAGGTGGAGAGCGAACTCCTCGAACTCGACGAGGACGACGCCCAGGAGTTGCTCGACTCCATCGGTCAGGATGAGCCCGGCCTGCGCAGCCTGGCCCGCGCCGGCTTCCATACCCTGGGTCTGCAGACCTATTTGACGGCTGGCCCGAAGGAGTCGCGCGCCTGGACCATCCACCAGGGCGATACCGCTCCCAAGGCGGCTGGCGTGATCCACACCGACTTTGAGAAGGGCTTCATCAAAGCCGAGATCGTGTCGTTCGCTGACCTCGACCAGCACGGCTCGATGAATGCTGCCAAAGCCGCTGGCAAGGTGCGCATGGAGGGCAAGGACTACGGCATGGTCGACGGCGACGTCGTGGAATTCCGTTTTGCGCTTTAACCTCTGCCGCTCGTAGCGGTCACCGCTTTGCACCATCGGGCCCGGTCAAATGGCGCGCCGCCTTGCTGTCATCGAAGCCCCAGCGCTCACGGCGCGGCACCGACACGGCTCAGCTCAGCCGAGCTGGTCGGCGGGGCGGAGCAGGATCTCGTTGATGGCCAGGTGCCGGGGGGCGGGCGAGGACGAAGGCGATGATGTCGGCACTCATCAGGCGATCCTGGACGACGGCGTGGGAGATGAGGTCGGCGACCCGGATTGCAGCCGCCCTACCCACGGTGGTCACCAGCAGTGTGATCAGGAGTGGCAGCGGCCTCTCACTGTGTTGGCCGGCTGCGAGCAGGACTGCCAGAGCCGCGAACGACATGTAGACGCCTTCTTTGACGGTTTCGGCCAGCTGTCTCTGCGTCGCCCGTCCGCGTGCTTGGGTGTGTGATGTTTCCGTGGGCCCCGTCCGTCTTCGAACCATTCGTTCGTTCTCCTCTGTCCTTCGACCTGTCTCTTGCCCGGCATCTCCCTTTATGGATACGGTGTATCCATAAATGTGCGTGACGACTGTCCGGGTTGCTCGCGCGACACTGATGGGGGTTGAACATGAGCGATGACACGGATGTCATGATCGTCGGCGCGGGTGCAGTTGGACTGACGCTCGCGATCGACCTGCAGCGGCGTGGCGTGAAGTACCGATTGGTCGACGCCGCACCACA
>NZ_JBAQWU010000094.1:0-1605 GCF_049299075.1 Gordonia sp. (in: high G+C Gram-positive bacteria) | reverse complement strand
CACCATGACGAAGCGCTCCGGGGCTACGTTACGCCGGGCCAGGATGTCGCGGTAGGTCTCCGGCGTCTTGTCGGCCACCACCTCGATGCCCGCGAAGTAGCGCCCCAGGCCGGAGCGAGCCACCTTGCCGGTCTGATGCAGCAGGTCGCCCTTGGTGATGAGCAGCAGCGGGTAGTCGGCCGATAGCGCGGCCAATGTCTCCTCGACCTCATAGATCAGTTCCACGTCGGCCGACACCATCTCGCGCGAGAGTTCCAGCAGGCGGCCGATCTCCGCGCCGGTGACGCGGCCGTCGGTCACCTCGACGGCCGTCTCGATCAGCGACAGGATGAAGCTGGTGATGCCGAAGCCGTAGTAGGGCAGATTGCGCATCTCCGTCTCATGAACGTGCGCCTCAAGGACGTCGATCTCGACGTAAGGGCGCAGCAGGTCGCGGAACTGTTGTCGCGCCGCCTGATAGAGATATTCGGTGTGCCAGAGCGTGTCGTCGGCGTCGAAAGCGATGAGTTCGATCATGGGGCTGATTTTACCCGCTACCGCAGCAAACGGTAGCCGCCGTAGCGCAATCTGCCGGCTTGCGTCCTCGCCCCGCCGCAAGCCGGACAGCTGCGCTACAGGGCCTTATGAGCAAAACAACCTGTGTCCCCTACACATTGCCCCGCTTTTCTGGTATCCTCTCATTGTCACACGGTCATTGGGCGACCATCCAATAGGAGCTTTACTCAATATGATTCAAGACCTCTACGAAAATTTGCGCGAATTCGCCGAGTATGCCGCCGGGCATGCCGCCGACACCTACCTCTCCCTCTACCTGCTGACCGACCCGGCCCACCCCGAAAACCAAAGCCAGACCCCGGCCTGGCAAATCTACCTGAAGAACGCCGTCAACAGCATCGAGGAAGACCTCGACCCGGTGCAGACCAAGCAGTGGAAGAACGTGCGCCTCAGCGACGAAGACCCCGACAAGGATTGGGCGCGCATCCGCAAACGCCTGGACAAATACATCACCAGCTACCGGCCGGAAGGCAAATCGCTGGCCTTGTTCATCAGCCCCGGCGGCGAGCATCGCTTCGAGCTGCCCGTCGCCCTGGCCAACACCTACCACTTCGGCAAGCCCCACATCCAGGAATTTCTGTGGGCGCTGGATGAGTATCAGCAGCATCTCGTGCTGCTCTTCGCCGAGGATCAGACGCGGGCGCTGCTTGTGGCCCTGGGCAGCACCGGCGCCGACGCCACCGTCACCAGCGATCAGGCCTGGATGCGCAAACAGCGCAAATCCGCCCACTCGCAGAACATCCAATCGCGCGACGATGAACTGACCCGGCGATACGTCCGCGACATCGCCGGCGAAATCGACAAGTTCTTCCTCAAGAATACCGACATCGAGCGCATCATCCTGGGCGGCAACATGGAAATCGCCAACGCCATGCTGGGCGAGATCCACGAGGCGGCGCGCGAGAAGGTGATCGCCGTGCTGCCCATCCCCATCGACACCCCGCCCCACGAGGTCGCCCAACGCATCAGCGACACAGCCCGCCATGCGGAGCGAGAGTACGAGACCGCCCTCGTGAACGACATCATTTCGTCGGCCAAGGCCCGCGGGCG
>NZ_JBAQWU010000093.1:0-3543 GCF_049299075.1 Gordonia sp. (in: high G+C Gram-positive bacteria) | reverse complement strand
GTTGGAGGCGCTCCGCGAAGTCTTCGGCCGCGCCCACGATGACCGCATCATTTCGTATCTGCCGGCGGCGCACATCGCCGATCGGGTGGCGACGCACGGAGTGAGTTTGACGACCGGCGCGGAAGTGACCTGTGTCCCGGATCCCAGAGACTTGGTTACTGCGCTTCCCGGGGTCCATCCGACGACATTCTTTGGGGTGCCCCGCGTCTGGCAGAAGTTGCGGGCTGGCATCGAGGCGAACCTGGCCGAGACTTCCGGCGTGAAGGCCAAGCTTGCGGACTGGGCGTTGGGCATGGGTGATCAGGTCGCCGGTCTCCGGTTGGAAGGCAAGGAGCCCGCTGGTCTACTCGCCGTGCAACACGGACTCGCCGACAAGCTGGTGTTGTCCAAGATCCGGGCGGCGATAGGCATGGACCAGCTCCGATACGCGGCGTCGGGGGCGGCCGCTATTCCGCCGGAAGTGCTGCGCTTCTTCCTCGGTCTCGGTATTCCGATCATCGAGCTGTGGGGAATGTCGGAGACCTGCGGAGCAACGACGACGACGAGCCTGGACGATCTCGCCTTCGGCACCGTCGGTCGTCCGGTGCCGGGGATTGAGCTGAAGGTCGGCGCAGATGGGGAGCTGTTTGTGCGCGGCCCCTATGTGATGCGTGGATATCGCCGCGCCCCGGAGAAGACGGCCGAAACCATCGACCCCGATGGTTGGCTGGCGACGGGTGACATCGCGGAGATCCGCAGCGATGGCAACGTGCGGATCGTCGACCGGAAGAAGGAACTGTTCATCAGCGAGGCCGGCAAGAACATGGCACCGACCAATATCGAAAACGCGATCAAGGCGGCGTCGCCGCTCGTGGGGACGGTCGTGGCGATCGGGGACGCGAAACCATACGTGACAGCGCTGATTGTTCTCGATCCGGATATGGCCGCGGTGAAAGCACGCCAGTGCGGCCTCGGTGAGGCAGACGTGGCCGCGGTCGCCGCGCACCCTGACGTGATCGCAGAACTGAAGGCGGCAGTGCGCGCTGGCAATGCGAAGCTCTCTCGGGTGGAACAGATCAAACGATTCGTCGTACTACCTACGGCGTGGGATCCGGGCGGCGATGAGTTGACTCCGACGATGAAGCTGCGACGCAATCCGATCAGTGACAAGTATTCGGCTCAGATCGTCGACTTGTACACCGATCCGGCGGGAGCGGGTGTCGTGGACCTTCGATGACGGCCCTAGACTCGGGGCCATGGCAGTGACGCGACCAACCGAGGGGACCGAGCCGGCACGGGCGCCCCGGGCCCGGATGACCGGGCCGCAGCGGAGGCAGCAGCTGATCGAGGTGGCGCGCGGACTGTTCGCCGAACGTGGCTTTGAGGGGACGTCGATCGAGGAGATCGCGCAACGCGCACAGGTCTCCAAACCTGTGGTGTACGAGCACTTCGGGGGCAAGGAAGGGCTCTATGCCGTGGTCGTCGACCGCGAGATGGAGACGCTGCTCGAGATGGTGACGTCGTCGCTCTCCAACAACCGTTCGCTGTATCGGATCCAGCAGGTGGCGCTGGCGTTACTCACCTACATCGAGGAACGGCCCGACGGATTTCAGATCCTGGTGCGCGGCGAGTCAGCCGGATCCGGCGGTGACGGAGACACGCGGTACGGCAGCCTCCTCAATGACGCGATCAGTCAGGTGGAGCACATCCTGGCTGGGGACTTTGAGAGGCGAGGATTCGACCCGTCACTCGCCCCGCTGTACGCGCAGGCGCTGGTCGGTATGGTGTCGGTGACGGCCCAGTGGTGGCTCGATGTGCGTGAGCCACCCAAGGAAGTTGTTGCCGCGCATTTGGTGAATCTGTGCTGGAACGGGCTGACCCGGCTGGAGGCCGACCCGGCGATCGTCGAAGCCACCGAGTCGTGAGCGAGGCGATCCGACCGGCCACCGAGGCGGATCTGACCGCGATCGCCGACATCTACGCCTACTACGTCGAGCACACCACGGCCACCTGGCGGAGCGAAGTACCCGGACTCGACTACTGGCGTGAGGTGCTGGCGACGACGACGGAGCTCGAGCTGCCGTTCGCGGTGCTGACAGATGGCGAGATTCTCGGGTTCGCGTACCTTGCGCCGATTCGGGGGACGCAGGGGTGGCGGCACACCGTGGAGGACACCATCTACCTGCGACCCGATGCCACGGGCGGTGGGCGGGGACGGCGGCTGCTGACCGCACTGCTGGACGCCGCCGACCCGGATCGGGTATGGCAGGTGATCGCGATGATCTCGTCGGAGGTGACCGCGTCTCTAGTGTTGCACCAGAAACTCGGCTTTACCGAGGCCGGGCGGTTGCCCGGCGTCGGCAGTAAGGCTGGCCTGCGGCTGGACTGTGTGGTGCTGCAGCGTAGCCTGAAGCCATGATCGCGCGAACCAACGGCCTGCTGGCAGGGTTGGTATCGGTGATCCTCGGGATCGGAGCGCACGGCTTCGCCGGCGGCGCCCTCCCGGATGCCGCGCAGCTGATGATGCTGGCGTTGATCGGCCTCGGGGTGGGTGCGCTGCGCTCGGCCCAGCGCCACGACTCGAATACCTCGATCGCCGCCGTCCTGGTCGGCGGGCAACTGGTCGCGCACCTCACCCTCAGCCTGATGGGTGCGGCCGGCGGCCACCACCACGCGGTCAACTCGATGGCGATGCTCGGGTGGCACCTGGTTGCCGTGCCCGCTGCGGTGCTGGTGCTGTGCGCGGCGGCCTGGCTGCTGCGGGTGGTGTCGTCGACGATCGGGATCGTCGTCGAGCGCGGCTGGCTCAACGCCGAAACCACGTCTTCTGCAGTGCCGCGCACAGTGGTTGCGCTGCACGATCTTGCTCCGCGACTCTCGGTAGGGATGCGTGCCCCGCCCGCGTTGGGCTGACGGCACCACCCAGTTCATCTACCTACCCTCCTGAGAGGTCTATCAATCATGACTGTCAACCGTAAGTACCGTCCGGCCGCCGCACTGATCGCTGCCGCCGCACCCCTGCTCATCCTGACTGCGTGCAGCAGCAACGACACGACCCCGGCCGCTGAGTCCAGCGCCAGCGCGCAGCAGTCGGCGCTCGTCGTCACCGACCAGTGGGTCAAAGCCGCACCCGAGGGGATGACCGCGTTGTTCGGCACCCTCACCAACAACAGCGACGCAGAGATCCGCGTTGTTTCCGGCAGCAGCGATGTGGCAGGCAAAGTGGAGTTGCACGAGGTGGTCTCCGAAGGCGGCCAGAACGTGATGCAGGAGAAGAAGGACGGCTACGCCATTCCCGCACACGGCAGCCTCACCCTGAAGCCCGGCGCCGAGCACGTGATGCTGATGGATCTGAAGAAGCCGATCACGGCTGGCGAGACGGTCACCGTCGAGCTGCGTCTGTCCGACGGAACCACCCAGACGGTGAGCGCCGTCGCCCGTGACTTCGCCGGTAACCAGGAGAACTACCAGCCGTGACTCCCTTGCGCGGATCCGCCCGGATTTCGCGTCGTGGACTCCTCACCGGTGCCGCCGGAATCGTCGGCGTCGGTGTCGGAGCTACCG
>NZ_JBAQWU010000092.1:0-2463 GCF_049299075.1 Gordonia sp. (in: high G+C Gram-positive bacteria) | reverse complement strand
GGTCGAAACTCACACATCCTCTTTCCGGGTTTCTGCTGCGGTAACAATGGGTGACTTCGCGGGGCGGTCGACCTGTGCGCGACGCCCCGTGTTTACCCGGTGTTACGCCGCGCCGACGAATCCGCTGGTACGAAACCTCCCGTTCACCTGCGATTAAAAGTGCAGGTCAATTCGAGTTTTTCCGCTGTTTGACTCGGCGGAATTCGCCGCCCTAGCGTAGGCGATGTAGCCCACCGTTTCATCGAGAGGACCACCGAGATGAGTAGCACCGCACAGCTGTTGCCCGGCCCCAACACCGACTTTTGGGACTGGCAGATGCACGGGGGCTGCCGCGGGCTGGACTCCTCGGTCTTCTTCCACCCCGAAGGCGAACGCGGCCACGCCCGGCTGCAACGCGAGCGGCGCGCCAAACAGATCTGCGGGGGCTGCCCGGTGATCGAGCAGTGCCGCCGCCACGCCCTGTCGGTCGACGAAGTGTACGGGATTTGGGGCGGGCTGTCCGAGCATGACCGCACGGTGTTGCGGCGACGTTCGGGCACCTGGATCACCAACTGACCGACCGCCAACGGACTGACCGACCGCCGAATACAGCTCCGCCCCGGCGAGCCAAAGCTGCCGGGGCGGAGCGGATAGTTCAGATCAGCGTCAGCTGACGACGGCGAGGACGTCGCGCGCCGACAGGATCAGGTAGACCTGACCGTTGTAGGTGATCTCGGTGCCGCCGTACTTGCTGTAGATGACAGTGTCACCCTCAGCGACGTCGAGCGGGATACGCTTGTCGCCATCCTCATCCCAGCGGCCGGGGCCCACAGCGATGACTTTGCCCTCGGAGGGCTTTTCTTTAGCCGAGTCCGGAATGACCAGCCCCGAAGGGGTGGTCGTCTCCGCCTCGACGGCCTGAATCAGGATCTTGTCCTCAAGCGGCTTGATGTTCACGCCTGCCACGATGTCAGTCCTTCTCTGTAACTGCTGCCAACGATTGCGGCTCGGATCGGATGCCACGTCGTCGCGGGTGCCGCAGCAGTGAACCAGAGCCAATTAGCACTCTACCCATATGAGTGCCAGCACTCAACCGGTGGGGCGTTTACAGTTGGCTGATCTGCACACTCATCCCCGGATCGGTCGCTACGGTCAGCGGCGACGGCGGCGCACCCCCACCGATCACATGGGCCCCTAAGGTCGCGACCATCACGCCGTTGTCGGTGCATAGCCGCGGGATGGGCACGCGCAGCTGCACCCCGGCGGCATCGGCGCGTTCCTGGGCGAGCGAGCGGATACGCGAGTTTGCGGTCGCGCCGCCGCCCAGCACCAGTGTGTCCACGCCGCGCGCAGTGACCGCCCGCATCGCTTTGGCGGTCAGCACATCGGCCACCGCCTCCTGGAACGAGGCCGCCACATCGGGTACCGACACCTCCCGGCCGGCGCGCACCTCGCCCTCCACATAGCGGGCGACGGCGGTCTTGAGTCCGGAGAACGAGAAGTCGTAGGGCGCATCGCGCGGACCGGTCAGCCCGCGCGGGAAGGCGATGGCGCCAGGATCGCCGTCGCGGGCCATCGCGTCGAGCACCGGCCCACCCGGGTAGCCCAGGTTCAGGAGCCGGGCGACCTTGTCGAAGGCCTCGCCGGCGGCGTCGTCGATGGTGGTGCCGAGCTCGTCGATCGGGGCGGCCAGCGAATCGATGCCGAGCAGATGGGTATGCCCGCCGGACACCAGCAACGCCACTGCCGACGGCATCGGACCGTGCTCCAAGGTGTCGACGGCAACGTGCCCGCCGAGATGGTTCACCGCGTATAGCGGCACATCCCAGGCCAGCGCATAGGCCTTGGCCGCCGCCACCCCGACCAGCAGCGCCCCGGCCAGTCCGGGGCCGATGGTGACGGCGATGGCGTCCGGGCGGTCGATCCCGGCCGCCTCCCGGGCGCGGGTCATGGTCGGCACCATCGCCTCGAGGTGTGCGCGAGAGGCCACCTCGGGTACCACGCCGCCGTAGCGGGCGTGCTCGTCCTGACTGGAGGCGACCTCGTCGGCGAGCAACGTCGCCGCCGCGCCATCCCAGCTGACGATGCCCACGCCGGTCTCGTCGCACGAGCTCTCAATGCCCATCACGATCACGATTGGTCCTCCTGTCCTGGGCGCGCCATGGTGTAGGCGTCCGCACCGGACGGCTGATAGTAGTTGCGGCGCACCCCGGCCACGGTGAAGCCGACACTCTCGTAGAGCCCGATCGCCGCCGCGTTGTCGGTGCGCACCTCCAGGAATACCGGCGCGGCGTATCCGTCGGCAACCCGCAGCAACTCCGCGAGCAACGCCCGACCGCTACCGCGCCCCCGGAACTCCGGTGCGACGGCGATGGTGTGCACCTCGCACTCGTGCGCCCCGGCCGCGCCGAGCACCGAGATCCCGGCGTACCCGGCCACCGGCCCGCCCGGTGCGGCGCGCAGGGCGACGTAGTGGTTGTAGCC
>NZ_JBAQWU010000091.1:0-3696 GCF_049299075.1 Gordonia sp. (in: high G+C Gram-positive bacteria) | reverse complement strand
CGCGCAGGCCGTCTTCGAAGAGCACCTGCCCAATGCGCTCGACTGGTCCCGGATGAACCGGGTGCATTACCCGCGAGTGGCGCGGATGCTGCAACTGGCCGTCGCCCCGGACCGATTAGTGCGCGCCGACGAGTATCGCGCCGCGCGAGTCTTCGCCAAGCGGGCCCGGGCGGCAGGTAAACCGGTCTCCAAGATCCCGATGCCGATCGACTGGAACTACGCGCTGGCCGAACTGCGCGGCGAAATGCGCCGGTCGTACACCGACGGCTCGGGCGCGCTCGGAGTAAACAACGGCGGTAAGCACAGCGTCGACGTCACCTATCTGAAACAGGCGCGAGCGACCGGGCTACTGGAAGTGGCGACCCAACACGAGGTGATCGATGTCGCCCGGGCCGCCGACGGCCGATGGACGATCCACGTCAACCGGACCGACCTGCGCGGCCGGGTGTTGGAACGCAAGATCATCACTGCACGGACCCTGGTGATGGCGGCAGGCAGCGTGCACACCACCAGGCTGCTGGTTCGCGCCAAAGCAACGGGAGCCATCGGGGACCTCCCCGACGCGGTCGGCGCCGGCTGGGGCACTAACGCTGATCGGATCTACACCTGGACCTCGCCCACCGACGAGTTCGGCCCCCGGCAGGGTGGCCCGGTGGTCTTCGGTAGCCGAAACTGGGATGACCCGAAACGGGCGCACACGGTGATTCAGGCGTCCATACCGCCGATGGGAACCGACCTGCGCACCACCATGATGGTCGGCTTCGGCGTCAGCCGCGATCGCGGACGATTCGTCTACGACGCCGCGCGCGACGACGCCGTCCTGCGCTGGCCGGCCAACGGGGACTCGACAATCCAGTGGCGTGACATTCATCGCACGGCCACCGCGATCGCTGGCCCGAGCGGCGTCCTCGCCGACTCGAATCGGGTGCTCAACACGACGTGGCATTCACTTGGCGGGGCATGTATGGAAACCGTCTGCGACCTGTCCGGGCGTGTGCACGGTCAGCCCGGGCTCTACGTGATCGACGGCGCGCT
Source organism: Gordonia sp. (in: high G+C Gram-positive bacteria) (assembly GCF_049299075.1). Taxonomy (GTDB): domain Bacteria; phylum Actinomycetota; class Actinomycetes; order Mycobacteriales; family Mycobacteriaceae; genus Gordonia. The sequence goes on along the minus strand of NZ_JBAQWU010000091.1, from coordinate 2,661 downwards.
GATTCCGGGTAACACGGCCGCCTGCAATCCGTCGATGACGATCGCCGCCGTCGCCGAGCGGGCGCTCGATGATCTGGTGGCCAACGACGTCGGCCGGACCATCTGAGCCAGCCGCGAACCGGACTTAGGAAGTGGGCGCGTCGTCGCCGAGATCGAGGTCGATTGGGATCTCCTTGCCGCGATTGCGGCGGCGACGATACCACTCCAAGAAGAGCGGCAGCACCGAGACCAGGACGATCAGGATGAAGATCGGTTCGATCAGCTTCTGCACGATCTCGAACTGGCCGAGCCAGTAGCCGAGCAACACGATGCCCGCGCCCCAGATGATGGCGCCGACGATGTTGTACAGCGCGAACACCGAATAGCGCATCTTGGCGGCACCGGCCACCAGCGGCGCTAGGGTGCGGACGATCGGCACAAAGCGCGCCAGCAGGATGGTGACCGGGCCGCGCTCTTCGAAGAAGGTGTGCGCCTCGTCGAGATACCGCTGCTTGAGGAAACGGGCGTTCGGGGTGAACATCGACGTACCGACGTAGCGGCCGATCCAGTAGCCGATCTGGCCGCCAATGATGGCCGCGAGTGGGATAAAGACGCACAGCTGCCACAGCTGGAAGTTCGCGTCGGCGACCGCTTGCGCGTGCTCGGCCGAGGTGCTTCCCGCCGCGATCAGGCCGGCGACGAATAGTAGCGAGTCGCCGGGCAGCACCGGGAACAGCACCCCCGATTCGATCAGGACCACCAGGAGTAGGCCCCAGAACGCCCACGCGCCGAACCATCCGATCAGCACGTAGGGGTCCATGAAGCCCGGCATCAGGGCGACATCCATCGTTGTTGCGGTGGTGGCTAGCGAAAGATCGATCACGGGGCCTGAGCGTACCCGCATTGGCCTGGCAAATCGCTGAGGAGGTGGCGTCTGCGGTGGTCGTTGATGTGCGCTGCGGGCGGATCCGCCCGATTTTCACTGTGGGCGAGGCCTCCCGAGGTCCGTGCGGACCTGCCATAATCAACAAGAGTCGAGAGCTCGCAATCTCCCCGCGAGCGAACCCTGTCGATCGAGAAGGACGCAAATGCCCATCGCAACCCCCGAGAAGTACGCCGAGATGCTCGCGAAGGCCAAGGAGGGCGGTTACGCGTTCCCGGCCATCAACTGCACCTCATCGGAGACCATCAATGCCGCGCTCAAAGGTTTCGCGGATGCAGGCAGTGACGGCATCATTCAGTTCTCCACCGGTGGCGCCGAGTTCGGTTCCGGCCTGAACGTGAAGGACATGGTCACCGGCGCGGTGGCCCTCGCCGAGTTTGCGCACGTCGTCGCCGAAAAGTACGACATCACCGTCGCACTGCACACCGACCACTGCCCGAAGGACAAGCTGGACACCTACGTCCGCCCGCTGATCGCCATCTCGCAGGAGCGCGTGAACAACGGCGCGAACCCGCTGTTCCAGTCACACATGTGGGACGGCTCGGCCGTGCCGATCGACGAGAACCTGGAGATCGCGCAGGAGCTGCTGGCGCTCACCAACAAGGCCAACATCATCCTCGAAGTGGAGATCGGTGTCGTCGGCGGCGAAGAAGACGGCGTCGAGGCGGAGATCAACGACAAGCTGTACACCTCGGTCGAAGACTTCCAGAAGACGGTGCGCGCGCTCGGCACCGGCGAGAAGGGCCGCTACCTGCTGGCCGCCACGTTCGGAAACGTGCACGGCGTCTACAAGCCGGGCAATGTGAAGCTACAGCCTGCCGTGCTACTCGACGGGCAGACGGCGGCCGCCGAGCTGATCGGCCATGAGAAGGGCGCCAAGGTCTTCGACTTCGTCTTCCATGGCGGATCGGGCTCGCTGAAGAGCGAGATCGACGAGGCCCTCAGCTACGGCGTGGTGAAGATGAACGTCGACACCGACACCCAGTACGCGTTCACCCGCCCGGTGGCCGGTCACATGCTCGCCAACTACGACGGCGTGCTGAAAATCGACGGCGAGGTGGGCAACAAGAAGGTCTACGATCCGCGCAGCTACCTGAAGAAGGCTGAGACGGCCATGGCCGAGCGCATCGTCGAGGCCTGCAATGACCTGAAGTCGGCGGGCAAGTCCATCAGTGCTTGATCGTGAGCGCGCTCGGCGCGTCTAGCGACACCGATCGACGAGGCCCCCGCTCTCTGGCAAAACAGAGCGGGGGCCTCGTCGTACAGGCGCAAGCTGTCGTACAGGATCAGCTACGGCTGGGCGCAGACCTTCCAGTCGCCGTCGACCTTGTGCAGTGTCACCTGTGCCGGAACGGTCTCGTTCGGGGTGGCCGAGCTGTAAACGTCCACGCCGACGCGTGCGGTGTTGCCGTCGACGGACACGCCGGTGACTTCGTGGAAGCGCATCATCTGGTTGCGGGCGATCTGCGACTGGTACGCCTTGGCGAACTCCTCGGGGGAGACCGAGGCGTAGAAGGCGCGGTCGGCGCCGCAGGTGACGTCCTGGAGTGTCGCCAGGTCACCCTCGCTCATTGCGGTCTGGAACCGCTCTGCAGCCTTGGCCGCCTGCGACTGCGGCGAGGCGTAGAAGAGGAAATACCAGATTGCGGTAGCGATGACGGCCAGCGCCAGCAGTGCGGCGATGATCGGCCACAGTTTGCGGCGGCCCGTGCCCGCGGTGGCGGCCGGAGCGCCCGCAG
>NZ_JBAQWU010000090.1:0-1562 GCF_049299075.1 Gordonia sp. (in: high G+C Gram-positive bacteria) | reverse complement strand
CGTCGTTCCCGGCGGTGCTGCAGGACGTGAATGTGGTGGTGGCACAGGAAGTTTCGGCGCAGCAGGTTCAGGATGCGTTGACCGCTGGCGCCGGTGAACTGCTGGAGAGCATCTCGCTGTTCGATGTATTCGCCGGTGAGCAGGTGGGCGCGGGCAACAAGTCGCTGACCTTCGCGCTGACCTTCCGGGCCGCCGATCGGACGCTGACCGAGGATGAGGCTTCGGCCGCCAAGCTGGCTGCCGTGGAGCATGCGGGTGGCGTCGTCGGCGCTCGTCTGCGTTGATGTAGGGGAATCGCTGATGTACTGGATTGTCGGCGCCGCCGCGACCCTGGTGGTCGTCGCCATCACCTATTTTTTGCACCGGCGCCTGGTGGTGGCCACCGGTCTACCGCGCGGTTGGGCGCGGGCGGCCGACGCGGTGCTGGTGATCGGCATGATCCTGGGCGTCAGTGCTTTCCTGGTTGGTGTGGGGGTGCTCAATCCGTCGTGGGCACGGCCGATCGGCTTCATCGGCTACACCTGGTGGGCGGTGGTTTTCTACCTGCTGCTGTGGTCGCTGCTGATCGGCCTGATCGCGCTCATCGTCCGGCTGATCGCCCGCGTGTCTAGGCGGCAGTACACGAGCCGCTGGTTGCCGATCGCCACGGTCATCGGCGTGGTCGCCGCCGTGGTGACGGTGGGCTACGGGCTGACCGAGGCCAATCGGGTGCAGGTGACCGACGAGACGGCGGTGATCGAGCAACTGCCGGCGCCGTTCGAGGGCCTGCGGATCGCGCTTGTCACCGATCTGCATGTCGGCCCGGCGCGCGGCGCGGGTTTCACCCGCCGGGTGGTCGAGCAGGTCAATGAGGCGAAGCCCGACCTGGTGATCCTGGGTGGTGATCTGGCCGACGGTACCGTGGCCGAGGTGGGGCCGGACCTGGATCCGCTGCGTGAGCTGACCGCGCCGATGGGCGTCTTCGGGGTCAGCGGCAACCACGAGTACATCGCCGACGACGCCGGGTCGTGGCTCGACTACTGGGAGACCCTCGGGATCACGCCGCTGCGCAATGAGCGGGTCCAGTTGCACCGCGATGGCGCGACGATTGATCTGGTCGGCGTCTACGACAGCACGGCTCCCGCTCCGTATGAGCCAGATCCCGATAGAGCGTTCGCCGGTACCGACCCGAACGACGTGATCCTGTACATCGCGCATCAGCCGCGCCAGGCCGACGATGTGCAGGGCCGCGGGGTGGACCTGCAACTGTCCGGGCACACCCACGACGGCCAACTCTGGCCCTTCGGCTACGCGGTGCGCCTGCAGCAGCCGGTGGTGTCGGGCTTCGGTGACGTCGGCGACGTCCGCGTCTTCACCTCCCGCGGCACCGGCGCCTGGGGCCCGCCCGTCCGCGTCGCCGCGCCCCCGCAGATCGTCCTACTCACCCTCACCTCCACGGGTTAACGCCCCTCCTCTGGCCGCTCGCTGGTTGAGCCGCTCGTCCTCGCTGGTTGAGCCGGAGAGGAGCGAAGCGACGAGCCGTGTCGAAACCACCCCCTCCGCGGGCGGAGCCGCCCCTTTTT
>NZ_JBAQWU010000089.1:0-3100 GCF_049299075.1 Gordonia sp. (in: high G+C Gram-positive bacteria) | reverse complement strand
GGCGCAGGCCTCCGATGCCAACCCCGGCACGATGATGCCGCGTGAGGCCTCCATGGTGAAGCTCAAGGCCACCGAAGTGAGCAAGGCCATGACCATCGACAGTATGCAGATGATGGGCGGCTACGGTTACGCCACGGAGTTCGACGCTGAGCGGCTGATGCGCGGAGCGATCATCTCCACCGTCTATGGCGGCACCAACGAGATTCAGCGCGACATCATCGGAAAGACTTATGGCCTCTGACTCCCCCTCGTATACAGCCTCCTCCGCGAGCTTGCGGCGTCGCCCGCAGCTCTCGGAGGAGGTGGCGTCGATCTTGCGTCATAAGATCATGACCGCCGAGCTCCTGCCTGGCACGCCGATCCGGATGGACGAAACCGCTGTCGAAATTGGCGTCAGCGTCACCCCGGTACGCGAGGCCCTGCTGACCTTGCGCGGCGAGGGCATGGTCGATTCCGCCCCGCACCGCGGCTACGTCGTCGCCGAACTCTCCCGCACCGACGTCGAGGACATCTTCTGGTTGCAGGGTCAAGCCGCCACCCGGATCGCCCGCCGGACGGCCGCCATGATCGACGACGATTCGCTCGCGGACTTGGCGGCCGCCAACGACGCCCTGCGCGCCGCCGCGGCGACGGGCGACGTCACCGCCATCTCGGCCGCCGAGTTCGATTTTCATCGCGCCCACAACCGGATCAGCGGCAGCAACAAGCTCGCCTGGTTCCTGCTGTCGGCGACGCGGTACACACCGCACCAGATGTATGCCGCCGATCCGGCCTGGGCTGCGGTAGCCCTGGACAGCCACCAGCAGTTGATCGACGCCTACCGTGCGCGCGACCCCAAAGCCGCGGCCACCGCCGCGGCCATCCAGTTCACCGACGGGGCCACTCGCCTGCTTGCTCACTTGTCGAGCACTGACCTCTGGCGGTAGAACGGCCGTGACCAGTCGTTTTGCTGCCTAGCAGGACGATGGGATAAAGTTCCATCTCGGTTCGAAAGAGCCACGCTTTCCCCCATAGCTCAATTGGCAGAGCAGCCGACTGTTAATCGGCAGGTTATTGGTTCGAGTCCAATTGGGGGAGCAATAGGAGCCCGTCACCAGTGCATAACGGTGGCGGGCTTTGTTGTTGGCGCATACCTTGTCCGCCCCGAATCCAGGCGTAGCGGAAATCATCGCTGAGCGGTCCAGATCCGCGACAACTGGCCCGCCAGGGGACACAATCCGCGACAGATGCCCTGGCCGACGGGGCCGCTCCCGACAGCGGACTACGCGCCCGCGTAGACCTCGGCAATAGTGGAGGCCGATTCCGGACGCGTCATCACCACAATGGCGTCATCGGCAGCCACCTGCCCCCGTGCCACCACACGCAAGTAGGCGCCCGGGCGTCCGGCCTGCATGAAGCGCTTGACCCAGCCGCGCTGGTCGGCACCGCCGACCCGGCGGGCGAAGGTCTGGCACGGGATCCGCGGCGCGGTCACCTCGACGACGAGCTGCTCCCCGACCCGCCACTGCTCGCCGATTCGTGCGGCGGACAGGTCGATCCCGGACACTCGCAGGTTCTCCCCGTACCAGCCGGCCGGAGTCGGCCGATCGAGTTGATCTGCCCAGTACCGCGCATCCTCGTCGGCGTAGGCGTAAAGGGCTTTGTCCAGGCCGCCGTGATGTTTCCGATCGGCCTGAACATCGCCGTACAGTCCGTACGGCCCAGCAGACACCGGCCCGACGACGGGGCGTTTATCGATCGCCGTCACACCCACCTTGCCCGGATCGGGCAGGAGCTGATGGACGACGCAGACATCGAGCACTCGACCAGAAAGCACAGGTCGGCGCGCCGCTAGATGCTGCGGAACGTCAGCGCGCCGACGGAGTCGGAATGCCGGTACTTCAAGTACTCCGAAACCGTGTCGGCCGAGACACCGGCGGTAGCCGTGGCGATCGTGACGACCAGGAAGGACTTCTCCGCGCTGTCCTTCCACTTACCCGTCTCGAAGCCCGAGATGTAGCTGCCCGGGGCGAGCTTCATATCGTCGTCGGTAAACTGCCCAATCGCTGCTGACGCGGCGCCAGCATCGGTCATCGTCATGATGTACTGCGTCAAGAACAGATTCCCATTCTCGGTCTTCCACACCAGTTCGGAGCCGTACTGGCAGCCGAGGCTGGTCAGCTTGTTGGCCTCTTCGAACGAGGCACAATCGTTGTAGTCGGCGCCCTTGACCCACTCGGCCGTCAGCGCGACATCGCCGAGCCGGAAGTTCCAGTTGCCGTCGAATTCGGTGTAGGTGAACTTGCCGCCCGCCGACGACGACGTCGAGGTTGACGGGGCGGACGACGAGATGGTGGTCGTGGCCGACGTGGAGTTCGGCGTCGTCACGCCAGCGGCCTGCGTGTCGTCGCCCTTCTCGCGACTGGCGAAGTACACGATGGTGGCGACCAGCGCAGCCACCACGGCCACGGCGACCACACCGAGGGTGACCTTGAGTGCGGGGTTCGACTTCTTCGGCGGCTGGGGCGGCCCGTAACCCCCAGGCATGCCAGGCTGCTGCGGATACGCACCCGGCTGACCGTATCCGGGCTGGCTGACGGCCTGCGGACCGTATCCGGGCTGGCCATAAGGTTGCTGAGGACCAGGTTGCTGAGGACCAGGCTGCTGAGGACCAGGCTGCTGAGGACCGGGCCCGGAGCCCTGCCCCGGCCATCCCTGCTGAGCCGAGCGCACCTGCGTTTCGTCACTGTTCGGATCACCCGGGAATCCGTTGCCGTAGTGCGGACCTGGAGGGTTCGTCATGTTCTGGTCACCTTTCACGCCGCACCCGGCCCCCTCGACCTGGTGACAGTAGTCACTAGAGCGTAGGGCCTACCGGTGTTGGCAATCCACCCGACATTCCGCTGCGGGCAATGGATTGACTCACCACTTGCACCAGTGCAATAATGCACTAGTGCAAGGTTCAATGAGGGTGACGGGTCGCGACCGGAAGCGGGCCCAGACGTTCGGGCGCATCCACGAAGCCGCCGTCGAACTCACCGCGCGCGACGGATTGGCCGAGGCCACCGTCTCGGCGATCGCCGAGCGCGCCGGTGTCTCGCGCCGCACCTTCTTCAATTAC
>NZ_JBAQWU010000088.1:0-3154 GCF_049299075.1 Gordonia sp. (in: high G+C Gram-positive bacteria) | reverse complement strand
ACCGAGACGCTCGGTGGCACGAGCAGCTACCCGCGTCGCCGCCAGGGAGTTGCCGCCGGACTCGAAGAACGACGCTGTCACGCTCACGCGATCCACACCCAGCACCGCGGCAAACACGTCAGCTAAGTCCGATTCTGCTGCAGTCTCCGGGGCAACGTATTCCACCGCCTCGAGGACTGGAGTGGGAAGCTGACTCCGCGCCACCTTGCCTGCACTATTGAGAGGCAGCCCGGCCAGCACAACCCACTGGGTCGGCCGCATGTATTCGGGCAGCCGGTCGGCGAGAACGGCGTGGACCTTCCCGAGATCGACATCCGCCGGAGACACATAGCCAACGAGCTGTGCGCCCGCCGGGAGGTCCACGACGGCGGCAGCCGCCTGCATCACACCGGGGGCTGTGGCGATAACGGACTCGATCTCACCGAGCTCCATCCGCTGACCGCGCAACTTTACCTGAAAATCGGTCCGGCCCAGATACTCTAGCTCTCCGCCTTCGGTCCAACGCACCAAATCGCCGGTCCGGTAGAGTCGGCCACCCGGCGACCCAAACAGATCGGCGACGAACCGGTCAGCCGTCAACTCCGGTCGTGACGCGTAACCCCGCGCCAGCTGGATACCACCGAGGTACAACTCACCCGGCACACCGGGTGGCACCCACTGCAATCGAGCGTCGAGAACATGCACATCGGTACCGGGCACGGGCACCCCGATGGGTACCCGCTGCGCATTCCGCGACACCCGATGAGCGGTCACGTCGACGGCTGCCTCCGTCGGGCCATACAGATTAACGAGACCGATACCTGGGAGGGCTTCGATAATCCGGTTCGCGAGCGGTGCAGCAAGCGCCTCGCCTGAGGTGAACAGCAGCCTCAGCGAGTCGAACGAACCCACTCGCGGCCCCAAGGAATCGGCGAATGCCGCGAGCATAGAAGGCACAAAGTGAATGACGCTGATTCGCTCACTCTCGATCAGGTCAGCAATGTAGGCAGGGTCGCCGTGGCGGCCCGGCTCAGCGATGACGAGTCGGGCGCCGACAGCAGCCGGGAGAAACAGTTCCCACACGGAGACGTCGAAAGTGACGGGTGTCTTCTGGACGAAGACATCGCCAGCCCCGATCGCGTACCAATCCCTCATCCACTCGAGACGGTTGGCAATCGCCCGATGAGAAACCGTCACGCCCTTCGGCTGTCCGGTAGAACCGGACGTGAACAACGTGTAGGCGGCGTCCTCGGCCCGCGCCGGCCGAAGCCTGTCAATGTCCGTGATCACGGGCTCGGTCAATTCGACCGGTTCATCAGAATCCACCGCAATGGACTCCACCGATACAGACTCCTGCCAGTCACACCTATCGCCGGCCTTGACCAGTACGGTTGTCGCGCGCGATGTCATCAACATGTACGACGCCCTGTCGATCGGCGCGTCGATATCAATGGGCACGTACGCACCGCCCGCAGCAATCACCGCGTGTAGCGCGACCAGCAGTTCCACCGAACGTGGCATTGCGACCGCGACGCTGACATCTGGGCCGACCCCTTGAGCAATCAGCCGCCGGGCCAACGTGTTCACTCGAGCATCGAACTCTCGGTAACTGACGATCCTGTCACCGAAGACCAAAGCGACAGAATCCGCGCGATCTCCAGTGCCTGACTTCTCGTTCACGGAGTTTCCCAATTTCTCGGAGGTGTTACTCGTCATCGCTCAACCAACCCAATCAACGTCTGCCCATCCAGGACTGCTGCGCCACCGGTCGACCACTTCCTGATCTGCTCGCGCTCCGCGAGTGTCAGGAGCGGCGCCAGCGCTATCGCGTCGGTCGGAGACTGTGTCAGCGCGTCGAGGATCGTAATGAGTCGACCGCCCAAGATAGCTACGGCAGCTTGGTCAAAAAGATCTGTCGCATAGATGACGGATACGAGCCAGGAATCCGCACTCCGAATATTCACGGTGAACGACAAATCCACTTGAGCTGGCGTGATTGGCGTCGCAACCGGAGTCACCGTCAGACCGTCGACCGCCCCGACAACAGTTGATTCTGGACCGATGTGATTCACACTCAACATCACCTGAGCAAGCGGTGAAAATGCCTCCGATCGGGGCGGGTTGATTCTTTCGACGACTGATTCGAACGGAACATCTGCGTGCGCAAACGCTTCGAGATCTGTCCCACGAACTCGTTCGACGAGCTTCACGAAACTCTCACCAAGATCTATTCGGGACCGCAGAACCAGAGTATTTACGAACATGCCGACCAGAGCATCGAGCACAGACTGGCCGCGCCCCGCAATCGGAGTGGCGATGGTGATGTCGTCCGTCCCGGACAACCGCGCCAATAAGGTCGCCAGTCCCGCCTGGATCACCATCAACGGACTGGCACCACTCGTTCTGGCGACTTCCTCGATTCGACGGCCCACCGCTGCAGGCATGTCGAAGTCGTAGCGCGCACCGGAATGCGAAGCGATCAACGGTCGCGGCCTATCCATAGGCAGGTCCACAACCTCAGGGATGCCCGTCAGCGCCTGCGACCAGTACGTCAGTTGTCTTCCTGCTATCGACATTGGGTCGGCTGGATCGCCGAGTACCTCGTGCTGCCACAGCGCATAATCGGCGAACTGAATGGCTAGTGGCTCAAATTCCGGGGCCTCACCGCCAGCGCGCGCCCCGTACGCGGAAATCATGTCTCCGATCAGTGGAATCATGGATTGACCGTCCCCCACTATGTGATGGATGACGGCCAGCAATACCCACTCGCCCGGAGCCGAGGCCCACACGCGGATCCGGAAAGGTGGCCGCTGGACAACATCGAAGCCGCCTGCGGCTGCCTGGAACAACTCATCCTCGCGATCCACTACCTCCCAGTCCAAATTCGACTGTGCCCCGGTATGAACCTGCTGCACGGGGCGGCCATCTCGCTCAGGAAACGTCGTTCGGAGAATCTCGTGCCGCTCCACGACATCTCTCGCCGCCAAATACAACGCATCAATATCGAGATCACCGGACAAGCGGACTGCCACCGGAATGTTGTAAGCGGGCGATTCCGGGTCGAACTGGGTGAGGAACCACATCCGCTGCTGCGCAAACGACAACGGAACCCGGTCAGGACGCGGATCAGCAGCAACAATCGGCGCCAACGCTGGCGCCCGCCCGCCGGACAGTT
>NZ_JBAQWU010000087.1:0-12555 GCF_049299075.1 Gordonia sp. (in: high G+C Gram-positive bacteria) | reverse complement strand
GCGCGCCTCACGCGGACGTGTGCACAGGATCAACGCACCCTCCTCAACGTCGTACACCTCGAAGCCATCGATAGTCTCCTTCTGGATTGGCATTGTGAGGTCCAAACCCCAGTCGAGAAGGACCTGGAAAAGCACGTCCTCGACGCTGCGGTTCGGCTTGGTACTCGACTCCAAGCTTTCAAGATCGAGTTGTCCAGTCTGGTCTGGCGAATGCCAGACATCGGCCATATTGCTCGTATCGATTCTCAGGGCTCGGAAGCCTGGTGTCTGGGTAGCGGGCGGCGCAAAAAGAGCGGCAGCGCGCCGTATACGGTCGCGGGAGATCTCGGCAATCGATTCATAGCCGGCCCGCGCAGCGTCCGAGTGATCCCCGGGTGTTTCCTCAAGCTGGACCAGCACATACCGTCGGTCGCCACCATCTACTGCGTTCTGTGCCATCACGGCGTGGGCTGTCGTCCCGGATCCTGCAAAGAAGTCCATTACGATGTCGCGTTGGTCGATCCTCGTGGCGAGCTGAACTATTCGTTGCACCAAGCGAACAGGTTTCGGGAAGTCGAAGTATGTGGGACCCGATTTGTCGAATAGCGCACGGACCTCACGGGTTCCCTCCTGTGTGTGACCTACCTCCGAGTTTGGCCACCAAGTCCACGCCGACTTGCCATCTCGCTCGTTGAGGTAGGTCTTCCTGCGAGGGATACCCTGCCCGTCTGGACCGAACCAGAATCGACCCTGGGCTACCTGTGCTTCGTACTCTGGTTGGAGGTTCATCCAGCAACGACCCGGGGGTGGCTCAACCTTCTGCCCTGATGGCGTGACAATTTCATACATCTGGTTGGGCCGGTACCCGGGCGCCGTGAAATCAGACGAGACCCACGGGCCTCGCGGATCGTTGTCGGGATTGCTGAACGCTGCTCGGTCCCGATCGTCAAGCGGAAGTGGCCTGAGTGCGGCCTCAATGTTCTGGGCATCTCGTGCGTAGACCACGACGTACTCGTGACCCGCACCAAGTCGTCTACGTGCTTCTGGCGACGTGCGCTTCTGCCAAACGACCTGAGCTATGAAATTGCCGTCGCCGAACACCTCGTCAGCCACCCGGCGCAGCTGTCCGATCTCGTTGTCGTCAATCGAAATGAAGATGACGCCGTCCTCGGCCAGAAGGTTGCGGGCGAGCTTCAAGCGCGGATAAAGCATGCTCAGCCAGTCCGAGTGGAATCGGCCGTTGGAGTCGGTGTTCGCCAGCAGCCGAACACCGGAATCAGACACCTGACCGGAACGGTGAAGGTAGTCAGCGCTCGTCTCGGCGAAGTCATCGTCGTAGACGAAGTCGTTCCCAGTGTTGTAGGGCGGGTCGATGTAAATCAGCTTGACCTTGCCGAGGTATGACTCCTGGAGCAGCTTGAGCGCGTCGAGGTTGTCGCCCTCGATGAAGAGGTTCTTGGTGGTGTCGAAGTCCACCGATTCCTCACGCACAGGTCGGAGGGTCTTGGCGATCGGCGCATTCGCTGCGAAGGCGGCGGCCCGTTTTCCCGGCCAGTCAAGTCGGTACCGCTCTTGTGGCCCCTCAACGATGTGATCGCTCAGCTCCTGGCGCAGCAGATCGAAGTCGATGGCGCGGACGGGATTGCCTTCTGCGTCGAGACTCTCAGTGACGACCGTGGGGAACAGCTCCGCAAGCTTGTCGATGTTGCCCTGTGTGAGGTCGGGCGATGTCATGCGCAGTTTGTCCACGGAGTCCCCATCTATCCTTCAACCAGTTCGGTGAGTTCGTCTTGTTTCGCTTTGAGAGTGCGGCGCAGTTCAACCTTTCGGTTGAACTGCGGCTCGTTGCGAAGCTTGCGCTCCAACGCTGTGACCTCGCGTTCGAGCTTGCGTGCTGCGTTCAGTCTGTCACTGACCTCGGACATTTCTTCACCGGGACGCAGTGCCAACGGTGTGAGTGGTTGCAGGAGTGCCGCATACAAGGCGGGCAGTGAGATCGCTGTGGGTAGCGGGTCCCGTGGCGCGTCTGCCGGCAGCCATGCAGTTGAGTAGTAGCTGCTGAGTTTCGGGGTGCCCGCGCCGAGTTGCTTGTGCGCGGCCACCATTCGCACGTCATCGCTCTCCGAGCGGTGTCGATTGACCTCGAAGACGATCGGGAACGGGACGGCACGGTCAATCGCAGTGAGCACTGCGTCGCTGACGTCGGCGGCTTTGGCGTCGAGTTGGAAGACCTGGATTTCCGGAACGGCCGTATCGCCGACGAGATTGATCGTTGTCTCCGCAAGCTTGTATGCCCAGTTAATGCGTTGGACTTCGGCGACGAACTGCTCACGGACGGAAGTGCTGACGGAGCCGTGGCCGTAAAACTTTTCTTTGGGAACCCGCCGACCGAACTTCGCGGCCTCGGGCCATCGGTAGAGAAGGTCAGGCATCAGCCGTGCCGTTCGACGGGCTCAGGGGGCAAAGCCTCGGGCTTAGGGGGCGAGGTCGCGGGCTCGGGGGGCGAAGCGGAGGGGTCCACGATCGCGACGAACGCGATCAGCTCGAAGTCGTCGAGGCCGGCGATGGTCTGGGTTAGGGCCGTGGTGCTGCCGCCGGTGAAGAGACTGTCGATGTCGCGTTCTTCGGTGACGTCGATCATCGAGCTGATGGCTTCAGTGAGCAACTGCGAATACTTGCTCATTCGAACGCCCTCGTCGGTGGCGGCGTTGAAGGCGTGCACGACGTCGGTGACGGGGGTGTCGTGGGGGCGACAGCCGGCGCGGAGCAGGTCGAGTAGGTGCTTGGGCTCGGTGTGGTCGGCGACGACTTCGCCCTGATCGTCGAGGTAGACGAGGTAGTGCGGATGGAGCCGATTGCCTCGATTGATGTGCTCGTCGGCAGAGATGTTTCTGAGCGCAAAGATGACGCCGGGCGGCAGTCCCTTGGCGGGATCGGCGGGGACTACGGCATGGAGCCCGTGTGGCGCGGAAGAGAGTTCGGCGTGCTCCTTGATGTAGCCCAGCAGGTCCATGCGGAAGTCGTTGAGACCGAGATCGGTGATTGACACACCGGTCCGTACGTCTTCGAGTTCGATCACCTCGTCCTGGAGCTTGCGGAGTTGCTCCTTGCGGAAGGCCGCATCGGAATCTTCCAGAGTGAGCACATTGTCGTCTGCGGTGCTGGCCAGGTCGGCGATCACCATCCGGTTCTCGACGCGTTCCTTTAGGTTGATGTACTCGTCGAGGGAGATGTCGGGCCAGAAGTTGACGAGCTGAATCTGGCTGTTCGTAGAGCCGATGCGGTCGATGCGACCGAACCGTTGGATGATGCGCACCGGGTTCCAGTGGATGTCGTAGTTGATCAGGTAGTCGCAGTCCTGAAGGTTCTGGCCCTCGCTGATCACATCGGTGCCGATGAGGACGTCCAACTCGCGGGTTTCGCCCGGCATCGTGAGATCACGTTGCTTGGAGCGAGGCGAAAACAGCGACATCACTTGCTGGAAGTCGAAGCCGGTACCGAGAGTCGTCTTTGCGCCGTGGCTCCCCCCGGTGATGACGGCGGTGTCGAGACCGGTTGCCGTGAGGATGGGCGCCAGCTCGCGATAGAGATAGTTGGCGGTGTCGGCGAAGGCGGAGAAGACGAGCACCTTCCGGTTGCCGTCGTTGATCGGGTGCTGTGCCTTGTCGGCAATGAGCTGTGTGAGTCTGCGGAGCTTGAGGTCCCGTTCGGGGGTGACCTTTCGCATCTCGTCGAGAAGTTCTCTCAGCGTCTCGCGGTCATTCCACAGGTCACGCCGCCAGGATTCGATATCGAGATCGTCGAGATCGATTTTGATCTTGTCGCCGAAGGACAATGCCTCGATGTTGGCGTCGTCTTCGTCGTCGATGTCGAAGTCGAGCCCCGCGAGTTCGGGGCTCAGATCCTCGAGGTGACCGCCATGATTGCTGATCCGCTGGAGTGTGTGCGCAACGGAGTGCTCCATCTTCGTCAACGTGAGCCGAAAAGCGTCGACTGAGCTCTCCAGGCGCTTGAGCAGGTTGACCGTCATCAGCGTCTTCAAACCCTGCTCGCGGCCGGCCTGGCCCAGGTTGGACCGGGCGTTGCCGGCGGTCACGTTGTAGAGGTCCTCGTACTTGGCGCGCCGACTCTGGAAGACATAGGCGAGTGGCGTGTAGACGGCCAGGTTCAGGGCCTGAAGCTGCTCGTAGATGTCGTTGAAACCAGGCGCGTTGGGCAGATCGGTGAGTGGTTCGCGGATTGAGACCGGAGGTCGTCGCTCTGGGAAGGCGCCGATCTCGGTGGTGTCGTAGAACGCTTGGATGTGCTTGCGGGAGCGGGCGATCGTGACCGAGTCGAGTAGTTCGAAGAAATCGAAGTCGATCATCTGAAGGATGCGATCGGTGGTCCGGTCCTTGCTGTCGAGCTTGGACCACTCGTTGAATACGCGTTGTGCGTCGGAGAAGACCTTCTCCACAGTCGTCGACAGGCTCAGATGCTGGGCGAGATTCTCCGACTCGCCCTCGTAGGCGAGCTGAAGCTGATTCTTCAGGTCGTTGAACCGGTTGTTCACCGGAGTCGCTGAAAGCATCAAGACTTTGGTCTTCACGCCCTCGCGGATGACCTGCCGCATGAGGCGCTGGTAGCGGGACTCTCTTTCTTCCGCGTAGTCAGCGTTGCGGAAATTGTGCGACTCGTCGATCACGACGAGGTCGTAGTTTCCCCAATTGACTCGGTCCAGCCGGAGTCCGAGTGACTCACCGGTGTTGCGGGAGAGATCGGTGTGAGCGAGGACATCGTAGTTGAAACGATCGCCAGCGAAGATGTTGGTGGTGAGGTTGGCGTTGTAGTTCGTCCAGTTCTCGGCGAGTTTCTTCGGGCAGAGGACGAGGACAGACTTGTTGCGTAGTTCGTAATACTTAATCACCGCGAGGGCGGTGAAGGTCTTACCGAGACCGACAGAATCGGCGAGGATGCAGCCGTTGTAGGTCTCCAGTTTGTTGATGATGCCCGTCGCGGCATCGCGCTGGAAGTTGTACAGGCTCTGCCAGACCTTGGTCTGCTGGTAGCCGGTGCGGTCATTGGGAAGCACGTCCTCGCTGATGTCGTCCAAGAACTCGGCGAACACGTTGTAGAGGATGAGGAAGTAGATGCGGGCGGGGGAGTTCTCGGCGTAGACGCTGGCGATGTGGTCGTGGACCGCCTGGGTGACGTCGCTGACCTGATCGGGGTTGTTCCAGATCTGGTCGAACAGCTGCAGGTACTGCTCGGTCATCGGCGCTTCGTCGAGGCGATTCACAAAGCTGGAGACAGCGTCGCCGCGTTCGTAGCCGAGGTCGGCAGTGGTGAAGCCCTGAAGCTGCGCGTAGGCGGTCTTGTCGTCCACCACTGCGAATTGCTGCATCGGGTTGCCCGTGGCATTGGACCGGAAGGCCGCTTTGCGACGCACCCAGTCTGCGCATTCGCGCGCGATCGCGCGCTGTGTGAGCTTGTTGCGCAGTCGAATCTCGAACTCCGACCCGGCCAGGCTCGACTCGGCTCGGCCGCCGGGGATGTAGAACTCGCGACGTTCTTTGCGGAGTTTGTCAGTCACTTTCTCTGTCACGAAGGACGGTGAGGTGAAGATGAATTCCAGCTCGGAGGCAGATTCCAACTCTTCGCGGAGCGCTTCGAAGGCGAAGATCGAGAAGGTCGATGCGGCGATCCGCACCTTGGATCCTGGTGCAATCTCGGTCTTGAGGTCGTCGCCGAGTAGGTCAGTGACGTTGTTGATGATGCGCACGGTGTCTGATCACCGTTCCATAGTCGGAACGGGCAGCTGTCGCTGGCCAGCTGACTCGGCGTGCCGCGTCGGCATGAAGACGGGGTGTCGCCGACTAGGGGCACTGACGGCGGTCGCCGGTCGTCCAGACTCAGTCAACAGTTCTCCCCTTCGATGGCCGATCGTGCCGTGCTTCGATGGTATCCGCACCGCTGTGGTGGACTCGCCAGCACGCACTCGGTTCACTCTATGGTCGCAGGATCGTGAAGAGCGTGCCGATGCTGCATCAGCGATTCTCGCCGCGTTGGTCCATTCCGTTTGCCCGTCGGACCATCTCCTCTGCAATTTCGTCGAACCCCACCTGCGGTCGCCCCTCTCGGTACAGCGAAGCCTCGGCGTGCAACCACTTCCACCGGCTCGAATCGATGAGCTGCCCGAACTGGTATAGCCGGAACTCGATCACGTCGGCTGGCGTGTCAAAGTCATTGGACCAGCGATGTAGATCGCTGCAGAACTTCCCGTATGTGTCCGAATCCTGGCGCGAATAGTTGCTGCCGATCAGCGTGAACAAGGCGGAGGAGACTCGGGAGTCCAGAATCAAGGGGCTTGGGTTCACGCTGTTGCGGTCCGACGTGAAATAGAGAAATTTCGAGAAGAAGGCGGGACCCAATCTCGGTATCTTGCCGTAAAACATGCGGTAAGCGCTGGCGCAGTTGCCGGCGAAGCTGGCTTCGGAGGCACCGGCGAGGAGGGCATTGAGTTCGGCGTGCCGTTCGGCGCTATCGACGCTGCCCACGATCCGTGGGATATTTCGAAAGTCGCCCATCGCACCCCAGGCGAGTACATGCCACAGGAATGAAACCCAATCCGGTTCATTGGCTTCTCGATATCGTGTGGCAATCGAAAAGAGGGAATTTCGATTTAGTTCGATCGGCGCGATGGTGATTCCGTGTTTTGCCCACCAACCACTGATGACTACTGAATCGTCGAAGCGTCCGCCCCCGCGCAGGACGGTCGATCTCAGCAATTCTCCGACAGCGTCGTCTGACTCGTTCCACATGGGTGAACCCACCTTCCGCTCCCGTGGAGTCTAGCTAGCCGGTTGGATCGGCCACACGGCAACGGGCGGGCTGCAGCACGCCTGTTTGGTAGACGCGGTGGACTCATTCGTTCTTGCGCTCGCGCAGGATCCGGTCCCGGTCCCGCAGGCCGGTCACCTGCTCCATCGGAATGCGATCGATCTGATCGAGGGTCAGTTCGGCTTCGGGGCGGGTGAGTCGCGCGAGGTCGTCGCGGGACGGTTCGGGGACCTCGATGGCGGCGTCGCAGAAGTCCCAGCCGTCGATAGAATCGTGCACCCACTCGCGCTCGGCTTCGGGGAGTTGCTGATCGGCCATGAGGAACCAGTTCGCGACGAGTACCTGCTGGGAGGGGAGCAGGGTCCAGATCTTGGTCCGGTCGATCTTCCGGTGCGAGTTCGGCCGGCTCACGCCGACCCACCTCAGTGCGCCGTCGTGATCGAAGAACTGCCAGAACCGCCACTTCTTGACGTTGACCATGGATTCTCCTGTCGTCGGTCGGATGACCGGGTTTGCTGCGAAGGGTAGTGGGGGGTGCGGACAATTCCGGTAGGCGACGGGATCTATCGACTGCGTTGACCAAGGCGCACCCAGCGTCCGGCCTGATCAGCCGATGTCGGCCATGATCGCGATCGCCGCGTCACGGCCGGCCCGATTGGCGCCGATCGTCGACTGGGAGGCTCCGTAGCCGATCAGGAACAGGCGCGGCTCGTCCAGCGACCGGCTGTTCGCCACGCGGAAACCGCCGTGTGGGGTCCGCAACCCCAGCGGTGCCAGATGGGAGACCGCCGGCCGGAAACCGGTGGCCCACAAGATCACGTCCGCAGGTTCCAGGGTGCCGTCGGGCATTCGGACGCCGTCCGGCTCGATCCGGGTGAACATCGGATGCCGCACCAGGGCGCCGCGGGCGGCGGCGCGCTCGACCCACTGGCTGCGGACCATGCCGGTGACCCGGACGATGCTGCTCCCCGGATACCCCTGGCGGGTGCGTTCTTCGACGTCGGCGAGCGCGGCAACGACCTTCTCCCGCGACAGGCCGTCTTCCCAGATCGGTTCGCGGCGAGTCACCCAGAAGGTGTCGGTGACGGCAGAGATCTCGTCGAGCAACTGGGTGGCCGAAACACCCGAGCCGACGATCACCACCCGTCGGCCGGCGAACGCCTCGGCGGACGTGTAGCTCTGCACGTGCAGTTGCTCGCCGAGGAAGGTCTCCTGTCCCGGATACATCGGCCAGTACGGCTTGGTCCAGGTGCCGGTCGCATTGATGACGTACCGGGCCGACCACGCCCCGGCATCCGTCTCGACGATCAGACGCGCGGCGGCACCGTCGATCGGCTCGTCGCCGCCGCGCCGGACGGCGTGCACCCGGACCGGACGGTGGACGTCGAGGCGGTGCCGTTGTTCGTACGCGGAGAAGTAGGCTGGCAGCACCACGCTGCTGCTGGCCTCGGGGTCGGCGGGCGGCACCGGATACCCCGGCAGCTCGAAGATGCCGTTGACGGTGGCCATCCGCAGCGACTGCCACCGGTGCCGCCACGCGCCACCGGCAGCGTCCTCCCCGTCGAGGACGACGAAGGTCCGATCCGCTGCCGTGGCGCGGGCGACCGGAACCACACCGCGGTGCGCGAGGTGGTAGGCGGCCGACAGGCCCGCCTGGCCGGCGCCGATGACGACGACGTCGACCGGCTGCGGCCCGGCCGTGGTCGCTGTCATCACCGTGACCACGTTAGTGCGTACTTGTCTGCCGGGGTGGTGCGTCCTATTGCGGCGGCGGCCGGAGCCGCGCGGCCGGCGTTTGCCGGTCCGGCGTGGCCGCGAAGGGTAGTGGGCGGTGTGGGCCATCGGTGGCGCCGATAGACTGGGGTCCGTGACGGATTCCTCGGCTGACCACCCGCGCCCAGTCCTCGTCGTCGACTTCGGCGCCCAGTACGCGCAGCTCATCGCGCGACGGGTGCGCGAGGCGCGCATCTATTCGGAAGTGATCGCGCACGACGCGCCGCTCTCGGAGTTCCTGGCGAAGGATCCGGCGGCCATTGTGCTGTCGGGCGGACCGTCGTCGGTGTACGCCGACGGCGCCCCGAGCATCGACCCGGCGCTCTTTGAGCAGGGGATTCCGGTCTTCGGTATCTGCTACGGCTTCCAGAAGATGACCGACGCGCTCGGCGGCACCGTCGCCAACACCGGCGGTCGCGAGTTCGGGCGCACCATGATGGACATCGCGGGCGACGGCGGCGTCCTGCACCACGGACTCTCCGAAACCCAGCCGGTGTGGATGAGCCACAACGACGCCGTGCAGGTGGCACCCGAGGGGTTCACCGTCACCGCGTCGACGCCGGGCGCACCGGTCGCTGCCTTCGAGTGCGTCGAGCGCCGCATGGCCGGCGTCCAGTACCACCCCGAGGTGTTGCACACCCCGCACGGACAGGAAGTGCTGACCCGCTTCCTGTACGAGGTGGCCGGGCTCAAGCCGACCTGGACTGCGGCGAACATCGCCGACGCGCTGATCTCCGACATTCGCGCGCAGGTGGGCGACGACGGCCTGGCGATTTGTGGACTCTCCGGCGGTGTTGACTCCGCCGTGGCCGCTGCCCTGGTGCAGGCCGCCATCGGCGACCGGCTCACCTGTGTCTTCGTCGACCACGGACTGCTGCGGGCGGGGGAGCGCGAGCAGGTTCAGACCGACTTCGTCGCCGCCACCGGTGCACGCCTGGTGACCGTCGACGCGCAGGAGACCTTCCTGGGCCACCTCGCTGGCGTCTCCGATCCGGAGACCAAGCGCAAGATCATCGGCCGCGAGTTCATCCGGTCATTCGAGGGCGCCGTCTCCGAGGTGCTCGGCGATCAGGCCGCGTCCGGTAAGAAGGTCGACTTCTTGGTGCAGGGCACCCTGTACCCGGACGTCGTGGAATCCGGCGGCGGCTCGGGCACCGCGAACATCAAGAGCCACCACAACGTCGGCGGGCTCCCCGAAGACCTGGAGTTCGCGCTCGTCGAACCGCTGCGCCTGCTGTTCAAGGACGAGGTGCGTGCCGTCGGCCGTCAGCTCGGACTGCCCGAGGAGATCGTGGCGCGTCAGCCGTTCCCAGGGCCGGGCCTGGCGATCCGGATCGTCGGCGAGGTGACCGCCGATCGCCTGAGCCTGCTGCGCAAGGCGGATCTGATTGCGCGCGAAGAGCTTTCGGCTGCGAGTCTGGACAACCAGATCTGGCAGTGCCCCGTCGTGCTGCTTGCCGACGTCCGTAGCGTTGGCGTCCAGGGCGACGGCCGCACCTACGGCCACCCGATCGTGCTGCGGCCGGTGTCGTCCGAGGACGCGATGACGGCCGACTGGACGCGCGTGCCGTACGAGGTTCTGGAGATCATCTCCACCCGCATCACCAACGAAGTGCCCGATGTGAACCGCGTGGTGCTGGACGTGACCAGCAAGCCGCCGGGCACCATCGAATGGGAGTGATTCACTCTGGATGACGCCGACGAGCCGATCGACGACCTGATCGAGACGCTGTACATGGCCGGTCCGGGGGACGAGGACATGCCCTACTTTCTGGACTTCCGTCCCGACACCCTCCATGTGGTGCACTTAGACGGGTACGCGATTCTCACGAACGACGATGTGCTGGCCGCGGCAGGCGCCATCGCCTGGGGCCGGACCGAGGGCACTCGTGCGGAGATCGTCGAGGAAGTCGCGCGGTACTGGCGAGACCCGGACGGCACGCACCTGACGCACCGAGCCGCGGAGGCGATTATCCA
This sequence comes from Gordonia sp. (in: high G+C Gram-positive bacteria), assembly GCF_049299075.1. Lineage (GTDB taxonomy): Bacteria > Actinomycetota > Actinomycetes > Mycobacteriales > Mycobacteriaceae > Gordonia. The sequence continues at coordinate 2,007 of NZ_JBAQWU010000087.1, read as the reverse complement.
GGTCGCCGTGTTCGGCGAAGTGAAGTATCAGTGACGGTGTACTGCCCGTACAGCTGGTGATTCTTGACTACGGCGTGGCCTCACGGAGGAGTCGACCGCCCTGCTCGCGTGTCGCGACTCTCCCCGAATGTCGCGGTGGCTGCAGGGGCCGCGACACGCAAAGAGGGTCGCGACATCGACCGTCTGGTTCAGGAGCGTGGAGTGATCCAGATGCGCTTATCGAAGAGCTTCGGCACCTTCAACAGGCGGTGGGGCCATCTGGAATCCGGGTGCCGTACAAGTGCGTCGTCAACGGCGAGAGGCGTTCCTTCAGGATGAATACACGTCGTACCGGGTCAGCTTCGGACACGAGGTGAAGCGCGCAAGAGCCTTTTGGTTCTGGCCGAATCCGAGTGCGAGATCCTGGACCTGTTCACGTCGAACGTGATCGACGTGATCTGGCCTGGTGCGGCGCGGTAGCGGCTACTGCGACGGCAGGATTCCCATCAGGTTCGCATCTTTGATCGGAACCTGCGCGTTGTTCTGAACCCGGCACAGCGCGTCGATGGCGGCCATCGACATATCGACCTGATTGGCGGTCGGCTCGGTGCCGTTCTCCTGGTCCTTCAAGTACTTGGTGACCGTGACGCGCTGTGTGTCTTTGTCCTGGCCGATGTAGTCGTTGCATTGGGTATCGCCGCCACGGTTGACGGCTTCCTCGACCTGGCTGCACGCGGACAGGGTCAGGGTCGCGGCCAGGGCTGTTGTGGCCAGGGCGATGGTGGCGGTGCGCGGGCGGAGCGGGGCGGTTCGCATGTGAATTCTCCGGGGTAGTGGTCGTCGGTGGTTGTGGGGACCCTTCGACAAGCTCCGGGACCCTTCGACAAGCTCAGGGATCGGGACGGGCTCAGGGATCGGGGCGGTGGTTGTGGGGACCCTTCGACAAGCTCAGGGATCGGGACGGGCTCAGGGGGCGGGGTGCAGCGGGGTCACTCGCGCCAGGAGAGCTTGACCTCTAGTTCGGACTTCTCGCCGGCCTGGCCGCGTTCCATCTCGACCTTCAGGCGGACGCGGTCGGGGACGTCGATCCGGACCACCTTGTTGTTCTCGGTGAACGACACCTCGTTGTGGCGGGCGATCGTGTCGGCCAGCTCGCGCAGCTTCGCGGCGGCCTCCTCCCGGGTGAGTTCCTCTTTCGCTTCGTACTCGAACAGCTCGTCGCTCATCGGTGGTTCCTCTCGGATCGTCGGACGTCGGATTCTTCGTCAGTTCGGGACGGTGCGGCGCAGATACGCGAGCTGATCGGCGACGATCCGCTCGAAGGCGTCGCCCACATAGATGCTGAAATGCCCCTCGTCGTAGCGCTCGACGGTGACCCTCGGATTGCCCTCGGCCGCACGGACGGTGGGGCGTGCTGGTGCCACCGAATCGTGGTCGCAGACGCACACCATCGTCGGCACCGTCGTCTTCTTGAGCCAGCGGGTCGGGGAGTGGGTGGGGATCGCCAGCCCGATCCGGGCGGGCACCTGATTGACGAACGGGATGCCGTCGGGAACCAGCGGCAGGTAACCGGGCACCACATCGGCTGCAGTCATCAGGGCCGTCGTCCCTGGTTCGCCGGCGAGCGACACCATCACCGGATCGCGGCGCAACACCGACGAGGCGACGTCGGCGATCCCACGCGCGGTCACCTTTGCCGCCACCAGCGGCTCCATCGCGAGCACCGAGGCGATCCCGCTGGTGAACGGACACTGGGCGATCACCGCAGCCACCTTGCCGTCCCGGGCGCCGGCGACGATCGCATGCCCGCCGCCGAATGACGTGCCCCACAACGCCACCCGCGTGCCGTCGACGTCGGGCAACTGTCGCGCATACGCGATGGCCGAGGCCCAGTCCTGGAGCTGCTGATTGATCGACAGCAGTTGGCGCGGTTCGCCGTCGCTCGCCCCGAAATGGCGGTAGTCGAACACCAGGCAGGCGTAGCCGGCGGCGCAGAAGCGCTCGGCGAAAGCGTCCAGCCGCATCTCC
>NZ_JBAQWU010000086.1:0-5674 GCF_049299075.1 Gordonia sp. (in: high G+C Gram-positive bacteria) | reverse complement strand
ACGTGCTGTTGATCGGCATGCTGGTCAGCTCCGATGCGCGGTTCGGCCCGTTCCAGGCGCAGGGCGTCGTGATGTTCGGTCTGTATCTGCTCGGCGGCCTCTCGGCGATGGGCGCCGCCGCAATCTTCAAACGCACCAGATCGCTCCGCAGCGACCTGATGCCCTTCTACATGGAGATGCCGCCGTACCGCCTACCTGGCCTCAAGAGCGTTCTGCTCTCGATGTGGGATTCGTCCAAGCAGTTCCTGCACAAGGTCGGCAAGATTATCCTGGGCACTGCCATCGTGCTGTGGATCCTGCTGTCTCTGCCCGCGCATACCGCGGAGGCGGCTGCGATCCAGGATACGACGGTCGCCGCGGCCCTCGCCGCAGGTGCCGACGCGGAGGAAGCTCAGGCACGCGGCGCGGCTGAAGCTCGGTCGTTCGTACTCGACAACAGCTTCGCCGCATCCATCGGCAAGGCCGTCGAACCGGTCTTCGCGCCGCTCGGCTTCGATTGGCGCATCGACATCGGAATTCTGGGCTCGTTCGCCGCACGCGAAGTGGTGGTGTCTACCCTCGGCCAGATTGCGGCGGCCGAGGACCCCGAGAGTCCCGATACCGCGCTGGCCGAGATGCGCTACACCGACGGCCCCCACCAGGGCGAGATCGTCTTCTCCCCGCCCACCCTCGTCGCCCTCCTGCTGTTCTTCGCCTACGCGCTGCAGTGCATGTCGACGGTCGGCGCGATCCGGCGGGAGACCAACTCCTGGAAGTGGCCGCTGATCTCCTGGACATACATGTTCGTCCTGGCTTGGGGTGCCGCCTACCTCGGACACACCATCACTGCCGCGGTGACCGGTTGATGATTACCACCTCACCCGTCCACCTCCGCCCCGAACCAGCCGGCGACGACCCCCAGCTGATCGTCTGGCGAGTCGGTCCCGGCCTGATCCGGCAGACCGGCAACGTCCCACCCGAACTTGCTCCCACCGCCATCCAGCGACTGATGGCCGAAGGCGTGTTGGCCGCGGTTTCGGTGGCACCCGGCCGTATCGACACGCAGCTGTCGGTCGGGCACACTGCCGCCGTCAACGGTCCGGCCATCCGTTCCGCACTCTTCCACACACTCTGCGCACCCGGCGGCTGGCCGGATGCGCCCGGCCAGCCGCACACGGATTCGGCTGCGGTGACGGCTGCAGCCGACCGGGAGATCACCGACGCCGTCGAGCAGGTCCTCGCCGGCGAGTTCGGTGTTTATACCGCATCGCACGGCGGCGTGGTGACGCTGCTGCGCGTCACCGCGGGTCGGGTGCACGTCCAGCTGAGCGGCCGCTGCCACGGCTGTGCCTTCGCCGACAACACGATCCGGCGCGATCTGGTTACCAGGTTGTCTCCCATCCCAGGTTTCGCGGGCGTCGTCGTCGGCGGCGATACCGACTGCACCCCGGCCACCCTGGAAACACCAGCCACCAAGAAAACAGCGGGCAACACAAGCACCCGGACCAAGCTGGCGTGGCCGTCGCTGCGCCGCGAGCGGCAGAAGAACTCCGGCTAAGGAGCCCGGAGTCGGCCGGTGTGCGGTCCTCGGCCCACCCGAGGTCCGTACCGGGCCGGCTGCTACGGCTCGTACCGCTCGGGCAGCTGGTACATCTCTGGGTGCGGGGAGATCCGGGCGATATTGCCCTGGAGCACGTCGCGGTAGATGCGCAGCTGTTCCTCGCCCGAGCGCACCTGCTCGGACAGCATCCGGGAGTGGTCGGCGGAGAGTTCGCGGTCGCCGGAGCGAGCCAGCAGGCTGTCGATGCGGGTGTCCAGGGTGGACGCGCGATCGTACTCATCGAGGATGCGCAGTTCCGCGGCCGCCGACTCGACGGTCTGGGCGATTTCAGTCAGGGCCAGCACACGCTCGAGCAGCTGTGTCCAGACCGGGCGCAGCGCCGCCTCGCGCTGATCGAGGTGAGCGGAGAAGTCCTCGTCGTACCCACTGCTAGCCCGAGCGCGATCAAGGTCGATGCGCAGGCCGCGCAGCGCGACGACATCGGCGGCGATCTCGGCGAGCTCGGCATGCAAGTTCACCGCACCCCGCTGGATCTCGAAGAAGTCCGACTGCCAGGCCCGGTTCCGCTGAATACGGTCGTAGAAATGACCGGCGATAAAGAGCAGCGTCTCGTAGCCGTCGGCGAACGACGACGAGCCCCGACTGGGCGGCGAGGCCTGGCCGGGCTTACTACCGAGCGCCTCGTTGATCCACTCCTCGACGTTCGCGGCGGCGCCGCGCCCGGCGAAGTTGCCGACGAATCCGGCGATCCGGTCGACGGCGGCACTGCCGGCTCGGCGAACGCCGCCACCGCCGGGCAGGTTGGCGCACGGCGTCGCCAGCAGACCGGCGAAGAGCTTTTCGCGCTCGTCGATCTCCAAGTAGATGTTCTCCCGGCGCTCCCGTCGAATACCGCGCGTGCTGCTGGCGAAGATGCCTTTACCGAGCACCACGATGCGACGCGCTTCCTCGCGCTTTCGGACCATTCCGGAGAGCCGAGTGCGCAGCACGGTGGCGACCATACCGGGCATGACACCGGTGGCCAACTGGTCTTCGAGGTGGCCGATGGAGTGCTGCAGCCGGCGCAGTTCGACGGCCGAGACGTTGAGCACCGGCAGCGGCAGACCCATCGACATCCGGCGCACCACCAGGACGCGCCCCGGCGCCGTCACGTGCCCGGACGCGATCAGCAGGGCGGCCGCGTCGGAGAGCGGCGGCGGATCGCCCGGCACTCGCGAGTCCTGCGTCCACCGGCGCACATCGGCCGCGGTGACGGGTCCGGGGGTTGCACTCATGAATCGGATTCTACCGGCTCAGGACCCTGAACAGCCTGGTGGAAGATGCCACGCCGCGCGCGGGAATAGCCGAGCCCCGATCCGCCGCGCCCGACCGATTCCGATCACCATCAGCGTTACCGCCCACCGCGCCGACGGCGGGCGCCGGGTTCGCCGGCACCTTTGGGTTTGCGGGGTGGCACCTTGCCCGCCGCTTCCAGCCGCTCACGCCGCGCCGCCGCCTTCTCTTTAGCCGACCGTTTGGCGACCGGCTCGCGCGTACCGCGCGACGACCCGGCCTTGCGGCCGCGGAGGACTCCGATGAACTCGTCTACCAGCTCGCTCGTCGGCTCGGACCACCAGAGGCCGACCGGCGCGGCCGGGCCGTCGACCAGCGGCCGGAAGGTGAGGTCACGCCGATGGTGCAGGCGCGCGAGCGACATCGGCACCACCAGCACCCCAAGCCCGGCGGCCACCAGTTCCACCGCGTCCGCGGTCGTCTCCGGCCGGTGGCTCAGTTGTGTGCCAGGACGCGCGTCCCACCCGAGCACGTCGTCGAGGGGCAAAAGGCAAGACTCGTCGGCGAGGTCGGCGCAGGTGAGTTCGTCAGCCGCGGTCAGTACATGGCCTTTCGGAACCACAACGACGGGCACCTCGTCGTACAGCCGGATCAGCGCCAGATCGGGCTCCGCATTCACGCCTGGTCGGCCGAGTGCGGCGTCGACCGTCCCACTGCGCACCAGGGCGGCGGCCTCGGCCGCGGCGCAGTCGACGAGTTCGACATCGACGCCGGGCCTGCGCTCGGCAAATGTGCGCACCCATTTTGCCGGCATCACGCCCGGCGCATAGGCGAGGCGGAATACGGCGGCAACGGTCACCGGCTCAGCCTATCGGCGCCGACCGCACCGAACGCAGGGTCGACCCCAGGATTCGGGCAATCAGTACGCTGGTTTCCATGACAGCGCTCATCTGGATCGTCCTCGTGCTCGTGATCGTCGTGGTGGCGGTCGCCGTCATACAAAACGGCGGCTCGAACCGGGCGCAGACGGACCTCGACGATGCCCGAGCCGAGGCACAGCAGGCGATTTCGCGGCTAGGCGGGCAGGTCTATTTGTTGGACGGCGCAAACCCGGCCGCTACGCAGGCCCTCGCCGATGCCGGGGAGCGATACAACGCTGCAGGCGCGCAACTCGCCGACGCCGCCAGCCCGGTCCAGGCCCGCCTTGCCAAGCAGACCGCGCTCGAAGGTCTCTATTACGTGCGAGCGGCCCGCACCGCGATGAACCTCGACCCCGGACCTCCAGTGCCCGGCTTGGATGGTCAGGCCGAGGCCGGCCGGGTGACCGAGGACCGTACCGTCGAGTTCGAGGGCCGGCAGGTCGCCGCCTCGCCAACCCCGAGCGACGCCACCCCGAACTACTACCCTGGCGGCCGTGTCGCCGGCCGCCCAGTGCCGGCTGGCTGGTACTCCGAGCCGTGGTGGCGCCCAGCGCTGATCGGCGGCATGTGGGGTATGGGTTCAATGCTGCTGTTCTCGTCACTGTTCTCCGGGATGAGCGGTGTGAACTATGGCGCGGAGTCGTTCGCGGCTGGGGATACCGGCGGCGAACTCGGCGGCGGTGACGGCGGCGGGGAAAGCGGTGACTTCGACGGCGGCGGCGATAGCGGTGGCTTCGACGGCGGCGGCTTCGAGGGCGGCGGCTTCGGCGGCGGCGATGGGGGCGGCGGCTTCGACTTCGGCGGCTTCGACTTCTGATCCCGTCGGTAGCCCCGAGCCCGGGGCACGCCATTCACCCGGTCCTCGCCTCATCCTCGACGCGAGCTACTTGGTTCGCTCCAAGTGGATCAGCGTCTGCACGTGCAGTCCGGAGTCGGGTATGGCGGCCAGAATCTGATCGATGACGTCACCCAGAACCGCCGTGAGGTCCTCGTAGGAGCGGTTCGGATCGGCGGTCACCACGATGCGCAGCAGCTTGACGCCGCGGTCGTCGATGGCCTTGACCGACACCTCGTCGAAACAGCGATGCTCCCCAAGCTGGGCCGCGACAGCCGAGGCGATCACGCCCGGCGCGATCACCAGTCGACCGTCGGGTCCGCTGCCGTCCAGCAGTAGGCGCGGGGCGGCTTGCGGCCGGATGAGCGTCGCCAACAGCCGAAAGCCCCACAACGCGGCCACGACGACGACGCCGACAAGTACCCAGGTCCACCAGTCAGAATCGACGGCGTCGTCGACCTTGCCCGAGTCGATGTTGCCCACCCAGTCCGACACCGGGCCGACCTGGATCTGCGAAAACAGCAGCGCCAGACCGACAAGCACCAACAGCAGGCCGACGACGCCGACAGAGATGCGGTTCCACGCCGCGGGTATCGCGTTCAACGCACCCCCCTCCCGTCGGTCACTGTGATCGCTACCTTCGGATCCAGGCCCAACGAGGCCAGGACGCCCCGCACCGCCTGCCCAATGACGTCGGTGTCAACCACCCCGTGATCGCCGGTGACGGTGACCGTCACCTTGCGACGACCGTAATGGGTGGACACTGCATCGACACCGGCTTGTTCGGCGACCACCGCGCTGCAGCGGCGCGCGATGTCACCCGGCCGGGTCCAGCGCTGTTCGGCGTTGCCGTTGGCGCTGGCGTCGCCGACCGCAAGATAACGATGACGGCGGGGTTTCACCGCGAGCCACACCATGGCGAGCCCAGCGAACAGCAACGCCGCCACCAAGACCCACATCCACGCCTGCCAGTTCTCGTTAGCGCCCCAGTGCGCCGCGCCACCGAGCCACTCGTGCCCCGGCACCCAACCGGCGCGCACGATCAGATCGCGAATCGCGACTCCGGCCAGCACCAAGAGCACCAGCGCGAAACCGGCACCGGCGAGG
>NZ_JBAQWU010000085.1:0-8926 GCF_049299075.1 Gordonia sp. (in: high G+C Gram-positive bacteria) | reverse complement strand
GGCCGCATTGAACTGCGCGCCGCCCACGATCGTGAAGCCGAGGAAGAAACCGAACAGTAGGAACGCGATCGGGGTAGCGAGCGCGCCGTAGCTGTACCCGACTTCGGCGAGCGCCGTCAGATAGGCGCGGAGCAGATATGTCGCGATCCAGAATGCGATGCCGGCGAGCAGCGCCCCGGGGATCAGCCGTAGCCAGGGCAGTGGATAGGGCAGCGCTACCCGGTAGAGCAGCACTAGTGCGCCGATCATGATGAGCCCGACGAAGGGAAAGTATCCCCAATCGATCAGGGTGTTCACGTAGCCGCCCCAGTCCTGCGGCACAATCTGCCGCAGATAGGTCGGACCCAGCGCCACCAGCGGCAGTACCAGGACCGCCGCGACCAGGAAGAAGAAGTTAATGATCAGCGCGAAGATCCGCTGCCACACCGGATGGCGGACCTCATGCTGGTCATGTGCGGTGACAATCGCGTCGACATAACAACTCATCGCCGACGATCCCGCCCACAACGACAGGATGAAGCTCGCCGAGATGATCGCGCCGCGGCCGCGGCTCAACACATTGTCGACGGTCGGCGTGATCAGATCGTCGACCACCTGTTGGGTGAAGATATTGCCGGCGAACGAGATGATGCGCGTGCTGATGATCTGGACGGTGTCGGGGCCGAACCAGCCGCCAATGTAGCCGAGGCTACCGAGCAGGCCGAGCAGCAGCGGCACCAGTGACAGGGACTGCCAGAAGGCGGCCTGGGCCGACCATCCGACGATGCCGTCGTTCCAGGCCTTCACCATGGTCCGCCACACCACCGCGCGGATGTTGCCTAACACACCGCGCCGGGCGTCGTCGGCGGGGCCGTCGTCCGGTGGCAGATGCTCGCGGCTGTCGTTGCTGATGGATACCAGCATGGCCGATGGCCCCGGCACACGGCGGAACGGGGGGTCGTGCGGCGTGGCGAGGTTCGGGCGGAACACCGGCTAGAATCGACTCCGCTATGACTGAACCGGGGCGTACTTCCACTATCGACGACCAGGTCTCGGCACCGGATTCGTCGGCCAGCACCGGGCGCCTGGCGTCGGCCGGATCGCTCCGTGCCTGGCAGCGCCGCGCGCTGACCAAGTACCTGACCCTGCGCCCGCGGGACTTTCTCGCGGTCGCCACGCCCGGCGCCGGAAAGACGACCTTCGGGCTGCGGATCGCCGCCGAATTGCTGGCTGATCGCACTGTCGAACGCATCACCGTGGTCGCACCGACCGAGCACCTCAAACACCAGTGGGCGCAGGCGGCGGCCCGCGTCGGGATTGCGCTGGACCCGAACTTCTCCAATGCCACCGGCTCCACCAGTTCGGACTTCGACGGTGTGGTACTCACGTACGCGCAGGTGGCCGCCCACCCGTACCGGCACCGTGAGCGCACGGTGCGCCGCAAGACGCTGGTGATCCTCGACGAGATCCACCATGGCGGTGACGCCAAATCGTGGGGCGAAGGGATCCGGGAAGCGTTCGAGGACGCCGAACGACGGCTGTCGCTGACCGGAACGCCGTTCCGATCCGACGACTCGCCGATCCCGTTCGTCACCTACGAGCCTGAGCCCGGCGGCGGCTCGCGCTCCAAAGCCGACCACGCCTACGGCTACGCCGATGCGCTGCGCGACGGCGTGGTGCGGCCGGTGGTCTTCCTGGCGTACTCCGGTGAGGCGTCCTGGCGCACCAGCGCCGGCGAGGAGTTCACCGCTCGGTTGGGCGAGCCACTGTCGGCGGTACAGACGGCCCGTGCCTGGCGTACTGCACTGGACGCCCACGGCGACTGGATCCCGGCCGTCCTGGGCGCCGCCCATCGACGTCTGCAAAAGCTGCGTGCCTCCGGAGTTCCCGACGCCGGAGGCCTGGTGATCGCCACCGACCAAGACTCCGCGCGCGACTATGCCGAGCTCCTGGAATCGATCACCGGGCGAGCCCCGACGCTAGTGCTGTCCGATGAGACCGGCTCCTCCGCGCGTATCGCGCAGTTCGCCGCATCCGATGATGAGTGGATGGTCGCTGTGCGCATGGTGTCCGAGGGCGTCGACGTCCCACGCCTGGCCGTCGGCGTCTACGCCACCAATGCGTCGACCCCACTGTACTTTGCCCAGGCCATTGGGCGTTTCGTCCGGTCGCGGCGTCCCGGTGAAACGGCGAGCGTCTTTCTGCCGTCGGTGCCGGTGCTCCTGCAGCTGGCCAGCGAGCTGGAAGCCGAGCGCGACCACGTGCTGGGAAAGCCGCACCGCGAAGCGTCCGGGCTCGACGATGCCGCGCTGACCGACGCCAATAAAACCGCGGACGAACCCGGCGACGATGAACCCGCATTCCAGTCGCTCCACGCCAGTGCCGAACTAGACCAGGTGATCTACGAGGGCGCCTCGTTCGGTACCGCTACCATGTCCGGCTCCGAAGAAGAGTCGGACTACCTCGGGTTACCTGGTCTCTTGGATGCCGAGCAGGTCCGCACCTTGCTGCAGCAGCGGCAGGCCCAGCAGGTGTCCACGCGGTCGACCGCCCCGGCGCGAGCGAACGGCGACCCCGCAGCACAGGCGGCGCCGAATGCCGCCGAACGCGCGACCGGGGAAAACCTGCACGCGCTCCGCAAGGAGCTGAACACGCTGGTCGCGTTGCGGCATACTCGAACCGGCCGTCCGCACGGTCAAATTCACAATGAACTCCGCCAGCGCGTGGGTGGTCCGCCGACGGCGATGGCGACCGCCGACCAGCTGCGGGAACGAATCGCCGAACTGCGCACCTGGAAATCGTAGGTCGGTGCGCCGACGGTGCGGGTGCTACTCGCTGATCCGGGCGCCAGCCTCGGCGAGGGGGGCTTCGTGGCCGTTGTAGTGGTGGCGGCAGAACAGTAGCTCTCCGCCGCCCGCGAGGGTTGCCCGGATCTTTGCCGCAGCACCGCACCGGTCACACCGGTCAGCGTTGCTCAACGGGACCGCAATCATCGTGGTCGTGGCGTTCTCGGTCATGGAATTCACCTGCCCTTTCAGTCGCTGTCCTGCTGAACACATTCCCAGAAGGCCTCCGAGAGTGACACTCGGCTCTACTCTGTCAGACGTTTGGCAGCGCGGCTTTGTTCCCCGGGCCGCCCGGGTGTGTCGCGGGCCATGCCGACGCGGGGTCGGCTACTGCCCCAGATCGGCTTCGACCATGCGCAGCGCGAGGTTCGCGTACGACTCGGCGAGCGCGTCGGGGGTGAGCGATCCGGATTCGGAATACCAGCGAGCGATATCGATGTTCATCGACAGGATGGCCAGATTCACTGCGCGCGGATCGGTGGTGCGGAATGCCCCCGACGCCACGCCGTCGGCGACCACGGTGCCTACCCGGGCGACGATCTGACGACGCAACTCGCGGATCTCGATCAGGTGTTCGGCGCTCAGTGAGGCGAGCTCGTAGTTCACGATCCGTGCCGACGTGTGGTCCAGGGCGTGGTGCAGGGCGAAGGCATAGATGAGGCGGTGCAGTCGGTCGGCCGGCGGCAGGCCGGGGTTGTCGTGCTCGTCGAGTTGGGCCAGCGTCTTGCGGTGACCCATCACCGATAGCTCGTACAGTAGGTGTTCCTTTGACGGATAGTGCACGTAGACCGCCGCCGGGCTCATCCCCGCGGTCGCGGCGAGGTCGCGGGTGGTGGTGCCATGAAAGCCGCGTTCGGCGAAGGACTCGACAGCGGCGTGCAGCAAACGGGAGCGCGTCTGCTGCGCTTTGTTGCCTCGTTCGACGATCTGGTGGTCCGCCACGATGCTCTCGATCCCCTCCTTGTGGGCCGCGCCCGGAGTCAAATGCGGCTCATTCGCCGTTCGGCTGTGTCAGAGTAAAGCACAACGAGTTAAGCGAACGCTTAATTCAGTGATGGGAGCAACCATGCCGAGCCACGATCTCCGCACCATCACCGGCGCTGCGGAGTTGATCGCGGCGACCGGGCAGGTGCTAGGCGCCTCGGACTGGCACACGATCACGCAGGAGCAGGTGGATACCTTCGCTGAGGCGACCGGCGATCACCAGTGGATCCACGTCGACCCGCAGCGGGCGGCCGACGGCCCGTTCGGCACCACGATCGCGCACGGATATCTCACGCTCTCCTTGGTGCCGATGCTGCGTAAGCAGGCGTGGGTCCTGGCGGGAACCACCATGGGCATCAACTATGGCGCCAACAAGATCCGCTTCCCGGCGGCAGTGCCGGTCGGTTCCCGCGTTCGTGCCACCTTCGAGTTGCTCGACGTTGCCGAGACCCGCGGCGGCTATCGGCTGATCGAGAAAGTGACGGCGGAAGTACCCGGCGGTGGCAAACCGGTGATGATCGCCGAAACGGTCACCGTAGTTGTCTTCGCATAAGGGCCACACTGCCCTCCGGCGCTGCTAATCCAGGTAGTCGCGCAGCACCTGAGAGCGGCTCGGGTGGCGCAGCTTGCTCATCGTCTTCGACTCGATCTGGCGAATGCGCTCGCGTGTGACGCCGTAAACCTGGCCGATCTCGTCGAGCGTGCGCGGCTGGCCATCGGTGAGTCCGAAGCGGAGGCGCACAACGCCGGCCTCGCGCTCGGAGAGCGTATCGAGCACGTCCTGGAGCTGGTCCTGCAGCAGAGTGAAGCTGACCGCGTCGACGGCGACTACCGCTTCGGAGTCCTCGATGAAGTCGCCGAGCTGGCTGTCGCCCTCGTCGCCGATCGTTTGGTCCAAGGAGATCGGCTCACGCGCATACTGCTGGATCTCCAGCACCTTCTCTGGCGTGATGTCCATCTCCTTGGCGAGCTCCTCCGGGGTGGGCTCGCGACCCAGATCCTGAAGTAGCTCACGTTGGATACGGCCGAGTTTGTTGATGACCTCGACCATGTGCACCGGGATACGGATGGTACGGGCCTGGTCGGCCATCGCCCGGGTGATGGCCTGCCGGATCCACCAGGTGGCGTACGTGGAGAACTTGTAACCCTTGGTGTAGTCGAACTTCTCGACAGCACGGATCAGACCGAGGTTGCCCTCCTGGATCAAGTCGAGGAAGGCCATACCGCGGCCGGTGTAGCGCTTGGCCAGCGACACGACCAAGCGCAGATTCGCTTCCAGCAGGTGATTCTTGGCCCGGTTGCCATCGCGGGAGATCCAGTTCAGGTCGCGACGCTGGGCGACCGACAACTTATCGCCCGATTCCATGACACGGCGCATCTTCTCAGTGGAGAACAGCCCGGCCTCGATGCGTTTGGCGAGTTCAACCTCTTCTTCAGCGTTCAGCAGGGCGACCTTGCCGATCTGCTTCAGGTACGCGCGCACCGAGTCCGCCGAAGCGGTCAGCTCGGCATCCTTGCGGGCCTGACGGAGGGCCTCGGACTCGTCTTCATCCCAGACGAAGTCACCCGCAGTCTTGCCGTCGGTCTCGTCCTTGGCATCCTTGCCCGCGGTGGCGTCCTTGCCGGTGTCGGCGACGTCGTCGGCGGTCAAATCCTCGTCGATTTCGACGTCTTCGAGGTTCTCCGGCGCATCCCCGTCGAGGGCCTCGGGTGCGGCGTCGTCAGCCGTTGCCGGGGCGGCCTTCTTGGCCGCCGTCTTCTTGGCAGCTGCCTTTTTAGCCGGGGCCTTGGCTGCGGCCTTCTTGGCAGCGGTCTTCTTGGCGGCTGCCTTTTTGGCCGGGGTCTTCTTGGCGGCTACCTTTTTGGCCGGAGCCGTCTTGGCGGTCGTGGTGGTGGTCGCTTCGTCGTCCGGGGTGCCCGCGCCTGCGGTCGCCTTTTTGGCCGGGGCCTTCTTGACCGGGGCCTTCTTCGCCGGAGCCTTCGTGGTTGCCACGTACGACCTTTCACACAAGTTTTCTGCCGCACGACGCAGCGCAGCGACAAAGAAGCCGGGGGCGCCCGTGGGCCGCACCGGCTGCGCCGCGCAGGAGCGTCGTACCTGGTTAGGGAGTCGGTCGGGCGGAAGCGGGACCAACGCGTTCCATTGTAACGAAACTACCTCGGCAAGGGGACCACCGGTGGGGCAATGGCGCTACTCGCCAGGTCAGTTAGATGTCGTTGGTGACGGCTAGAGCGGCCCCCACGATGCCCGCAGTGTTGCGCAGCCGGGCCGGGACCACGGGAACCTCGTTGGTGAGCAGCGGCACCCACTTGTCGGCTTTGCGGCTAATTCCGCCACCCACGATGAACAGGTCGGGGGAGAACAAGCGCTCATACATAACCAGTACCGCTGACAGCTCCTTGGCCCACCGGTCAAAACTCCACCCGCGGTCCTTGCGGACTTTGGCCGAGGCGCGCTTCTCGGCGATCTTCCCGTTCACCTCAATGTGGCCGAACTCCGTGTTCGGGATCAGCGTGCCGTTATGCAGCAGCGCCGAGCCGATGCCGGTGCCGAGGGTCAACAGCACCACTTCGCCGTCGGCGAGGTGGGCGCCGCCGCCATATGTCAGTTCCGCTAGGCCGGCGGCATCGGCATCATTGAGGACGGTCACTCGGCGCCCGCCGAGCGCGGTGCTGAACAGCTGGGCCAGGTCCGTGCCGATCCACGAGGGGTCGATGTTCGCGGCGCTGCGCATGACGCCGTCCTTCACGACGCCGGGCACCGTGATCCCGACCGGACCGGTCCAGCCGAAGTGCTCAACGATGGATCGCACGGCCTCGGCGATGGCGGCGGGGGTGGCCGGCTGCGGCGTCTGGACGCGATGGCGATCGCCGACGAACTCGCCCGAGCGCAGGTCGACGATGGCACCCTTCACCCCGCTACCACCGACGTCGACGCCGAAACTCAAACCCGAACCGGGGCTGGGTGCGCGGTCGGCTCCCAGATAGCTGATGTCGGACATGAGACGAAACTCCTTCGCGCAGCCGAACATGGAGTGGGTAACTGCTACCGGCAGTTTACGGTCCGGTGCCCAGTTCCGGGCGGTGCCACGGCGAGCAGCCTACGCTGGGGACCTGTGAGTGCAGAGTTGCCGGAAGAAGAGTTGCCGGAAGAAGAGTTGCCGCAAGAACTGGCGAGGATCGCCCGGGAGGTGGCAGAAGCGGCCGCGGCCCATGTCCGCCGACGCCGCGCCGAACTATTTCCCGCGTCCGGGCACATCGGCGACGGTCCCGCGGTCAGCACCAAGTCGACGCGCACTGATCCGGTGACGGTGGCCGACACCGAGAGTGAGCAGCTGATCCGCGAACTACTGGCCGGCGTCCGACCCGACGATGCGATTCTCGGGGAAGAAGAAGGTGGTGCCGCCGAGATCAGTCCTGGTGTGCGATGGGTGGTCGATCCCATCGACGGCACGGTGAACTTCCTTTACGGCGTGCCCGCGTACGCGGTATCGGTGGCCGCACAGGTCGACGGCGTCTCGGTGGCCGGGGCCGTGGTCGATGTCGCCCGCGAGGTGACCTACGCCGCGGCGCGCGGCACCGGCGCGTGGTGCTGGGAACCGGGTGCAGGCGAGCCGCGCAGGTTACGAGCCAATCCGATCGACGACGTCGCGCTCGCCCTGGTGGCAACCGGTTTTGCGTACACACCGGGACGTCGCCGGGCCCAAGGGGCGCTGATCGGCCGACTGCTTCCACAGATTCGTGATGTGCGGCGCATGGGTGCGGCGGCGCTCGATCTGTGCATGGTGGCATCGGGTGCGGTAGACGCGCACGTCGAGCACGGCCTCGCGCCATGGGACTGGGCGGCCGGCGGATTGATCGCCGCCGAGGCTGGAGCTGTCGTCCTGCTGCCGCCGGCGACCTCAGCGTCGGGCGACGGCTATCCGACGGTGGCGATGGCGCCCGGTATCGCCACCGCATTCCACGCAGTCCTGGCCGAACTCGGCGGCCTGGAGCAGCTCCCGGTCTAGGCCCGGCGTGGGCGTGACGCTAGCAGGGCTGGTTGTGGACGGCTTCGATGAGTGACGCGTCCACCCCCGACTTCGGGTTGCGCGGGTCGACGGTGCGCAGCGACTCGAGGGCGGCTTGTTGTTCTTGCGTCGAGGCGGGGGCGTGCCAGTATTCGCCGAGGGCGACATCGACGTCGGCGCCAGGGCGACCGTCGTTGACCAGTTGCGCGCACGGCACTGCGAGCCAGACCGCGGCCGCCGCGGTCTGCCCGCCAGGTCCGTAGCGGATCTGCGCCACACAGTTGAGGTCACGCTCGGTGTAGACGGCGTCGTCGCCGAAGGCCGGTTCGCCGGCAGCGAACCCCTGGCGGACGAGGTCGTCGGAGACCGATCGGGCGCTGCCGCGGGCGGCCGCTGAGTTGAGCACGGTGACCCGGAACGTGGACTGCGCGGCGGGCGGCACCGCCAGCATCTCGCCGCGGCCGGTCGGCGTCATCGTGACGTCGGATTTCGTCGGCATCGCGCAATCGGTCGGATAGCTCTCGGCAGTGCGGTCGACCAGCGCGAACGTCCACGCCGCGAGAGCGGCGACCGTAAGGACAGTGCCGATGATGATCGCGGGGGTGAAATTGCGTCGTTTGAAGCGGCGGCCCTGCGCATCGGTGGCGTAGCCGGTGGCAAACTGCGAGACCATGCGTGCCACTGTAAGGCGTGGCAGGGCGAATCTGCGGGACCGCCGCACCCGAAGGTGCTACTTGACCTGCCCGAACTCCTCACCTAGAATACGGTCGCCGCAAGCGTTATTTGCTACGTTTGCGGGACGGGGGAGACCGGCCACGAGCCTAGGTTGCTCCGTCCAGAATCTACGTACTACAACCCCAGGTGAGGCACTGTCATGGCTACCGATTACGACGCCCCGCGGCGGAGCAACGACGACGATCTGGCGACGGATTCGCTCGAGGAGCTGAAGGCGCGCCGAAACGAGGCGAGTTCGGCCGACGTCGACGTCGACGAGACCGACACCGCCGAATCCTTCGAGCTGCCGGGTGCAGACCTATCCGGCGAAGAACTCTCGGTGCGCGTGGTGCCGAAGCAGGATGACGAGTTCACCTGCTCGAGCTGCTTCCT
>NZ_JBAQWU010000084.1:0-2064 GCF_049299075.1 Gordonia sp. (in: high G+C Gram-positive bacteria) | reverse complement strand
GCGCTGTACCGTGCCGAACTCGAGTTGGTCGCGGCGGCCGAGTCGGCCGGGATCGGACTGCGGTTGTTCCACGGTCGCGGTGGCACGGTCGGTCGCGGTGGCGGCCCCAGCTATGACGCGATTCTGGCGCAGCCGCCGGGCGCTGTGCAGGGCGGGCTGCGGCTGACCGAGCAGGGCGAGATCATCGCGGCCAAATACGCCGAACCGGTCGGAGCGCGGCGCAACCTGGAGACGTTGGTTTCGGCGACCCTGGAGTCGACCCTGCTGCATACCGAGGGCCTGGCCGATCCGGCAGAGGCCTACCGCGTGCTCGGCGAGCTTGCCGCGGCGGCCCGCGACTCCTATAGCGAGCTGGTGCATCGGACGCCGGGTTTCGTCGAGTACTTCACCGAGTCGACGCCCCTATCGGAGATTGGTGCGCTCAATATCGGCAGCCGTCCGACCTCGCGTAAACAAACGACGGCGATCGCTGATCTGCGGGCCATCCCGTGGGTGCTGTCGTGGACGCAGTGCCGTGTGATGCTGCCCGGCTGGTACGGCACCGGTAGCGCCTTCGAGCAGTGGGTGGGCGATGATCCCCACCGACTCGCCCAACTGGCCGACTACTACCGCAGCTGGCCGTTCTTCCGGTCCGTGATGTCCAATATGGCCCAAGTGCTGGCCAAGTCTGACCTTGGTCTGGCGGCCCGGTACGCCGAGTTGGTGCCCGACGAGTCGCTCCGCGAGCGCGTGTTCACCATGCTCGCTGTGGAACACGAACGCACGCTGCGAATGCATGCGGCGATCACCGGTACCGACGATCTCCTCGCCGATAACGACGCCCTCAAACGGAGCGTCTACAACCGCTTCCCGTACCTGGAGCCGCTCAATCTGATGCAGGTGGAATTGTTGCGCCGATTCCGGGGCGGCGAGGACACCCCGGAGATCCGCCGCGCCATTCAATTGACAATGAATGGTCTGGCCACCGCGTTGCGTAACAGCGGATAGCCGGCCATACCCGACGAGATCGGGCGGAATCGAGAAAAACTTTCACCGGTACGGGAACCTTTTCCTTGGCGCCCCGCTCTTAACTAGCAACCAACCCAGCACCCACCACCAGGAGAACACCATGGACGGCAACCCGAACACCCAGACCGCAGGCACCGAGACCGCAGGTACCAGCGCCGATAACGCGGGTGCCAGCGCCGATAACGCGGGTGCCAGCGGCAACGAGCCGATCGCGACTCCGAACGTCGGCTACGAGACCCCGGCCGGGTATGCCGCCGGCCAGCCGATTGCGGCCGACCTCGACGGCGATGGTGTCGCCGACGGGGTGGCCTACGACTTCGACGGCGACGGCCGGATCGACCAGATCGATTTCGACACCAACGCAGACGGCCTTGCCGACACCGCTCTGGTCGACTTCGACGAAGACGGCATTCTCGATACGGTCGCCGTGGACAGCAACGGCGATGGGGTCTTCGACACCGCGGCCATCGATATCGACGGCGACGGCATTGCCGACAATCTGATCACCGACACCGATCAGGACGGCGTGTGGACCGACGAGGGCTCGCTCGGCGGTAGCGGTGGTACCGGAGCGGGCGGCGGCGGCACCGACGCTACGGGAGCGGCCGAAGGCGGCACCGCAGGTGCCGGTGGTGCCGGTGGCGCGGAAGGTGGTGCCGGTGGCGCGGAAGGCGGCGCCAATCAGCCGTGGGGCGAGCCGATCGACGTCGATGGTGACGGCACCGTCGACGGCTACGCCTACGACCTGAACAACGACGGGGCAGTCGACTACGTGACTGTCGACTCCAACGGCGACGGAGTCCAGGACACGGCCTTGATCGACAGCAACAACGACGGCCTTGTCGACACCGTGCGGGTGGACGTCGATGGTGACGGCTACTCCGATTACGCGGTGGTCGACGCCGACGGCGACGGCGTCCCGGACCACGCCTACGAATGGGATACGCAGGCCGGCGATTGGAACGAAGTGTCCGTCGATTCGGTCGTCGGTGACGCCGCTGCCGCCGCCGGTGAGGTCGACACCACCGACATCGACCTGTAGCCCCCACACCCGCC
>NZ_JBAQWU010000083.1:0-3977 GCF_049299075.1 Gordonia sp. (in: high G+C Gram-positive bacteria) | reverse complement strand
CGCCCGCTCCTTGTTGAGCTCGACTCCAGCCAATCCTGTGAGTCGATGCAGCTCGCCGACCTCACCGACGGCGCCCAAAAGACCGTGAACGACGCCAGCATCCGCAATCTCACCAGCCGGGGCGCAGTGGAGAATTCGCTCTCGCGACTGATCTTCTTACCTTGCGCGGCCGCCAAACTCCCCGAGCAGCCCCAGTCGAACGAACGCGACGAACGTCCCGATCGCCATACCCCGACTTCCGGGGCACCGCGATCCACGCAGACCGGATCGAGCTCGGCCGCTGAGAAGACCGCCTCCCCCAAGAGCACATCGGCGCCAGTCGGCACCACCGAGAAAACCAGGGACTGCTCGGGGAACTGATGACTGCTTCGTCCACTCCGCACGCCCCGCCCACGGCGCCCAAGGCCCGTCGCCACCGCACCGAGCTGTGGCTACTGGGCTTTGCCGTCGTGTTGGTTACGGTCGCGCTCCTGACCGTGCAAGCAGCCCAGGACCAACCCTTCAGCTGGGATCTGCTGCAGTACATCCTCGGTTTCGTGGTGCTTTTCGGGATCGCGCACGTCGCTATCCGGGTGCTGGCGCCCTACGCTGATCCACTGCTGCTCCCCGCCGTCGCCGCCCTCAACGGCCTGGGTCTGGTAATGATCCACCGCCTTGACCTGACCGCGCGCGGCGAAGTCACCAACCTGGCCACGTCGCAGGTGATGTGGCTGGCCGTCGGAATCGCCGCCTTCGTCGGAACACTGTGGATCGTCCGCGACCATCGCACGCTGTCGCGGTACTCCTACACCCTCGGGTTGCTCGGCTTGGTGCTGCTCATCCTGCCCATCGTGCTGCCCAATTCCGAGGCCCGCGGTGGCGCCAAACTGTGGATTCAGACGCCGTTCTTCTCGATCCAGCCGGGCGAGTTCGCGAAGATCCTGATCATCATCTTCACCGCGTCGTTCCTGGTGTCCCGGCGCGACCTGTTTACCACCGTCGGTAAACACTTCGCCGGCATCGATTTCCCGCGCGGCCGCGACCTGGGTCCACTGCTCGCCGCCTGGGCCATCGCCATCTGCGTACTCGTCCTGGAGACCGACCTGGGCAGCTCGCTGCTGATCTTCGCGACCATGCTCGCCATGCTGTACGTCGCCACCGAGCGAGTCAGCTGGATGCTGATGGGTTTGAGTCTGTTCGCGGCCGGCGCCGTGGCCGCCTACTTCCTATTCGGGCACTTGCAAGACCGCGTCTCCATCTGGCTTGACCCGTTCCAGTCCCCCGACGGCGCCGGTCTGCAAATCCTGCGCAGCCTCTTTGCGCTGGCCGCCGGTGGCCTGTTCGGCACCGGTCTGGGCTCGGGTTATCCGAGCCAGGTCCCGGAAATCCACAACGACTTCATCCTCGCCGCCTTCGGTGAGGAGCTGGGCCTCGTGGGGCTGACCGCGATCGTGCTGCTGTACCTGATGATCGTGATGCGCGGCCTACGCGCAGGCATCGGCGTACGCGACAGCTTCGGCAAGCTACTGGCCGCCGGGTTGGCCTTCACCATCGCCATTCAGCTCTTCGTGGTGCTCGGCGGCATCTCCAAGCTGATCCCGATGACCGGTCTGACCTCACCGTTCCTCTCTTACGGCGGCTCGTCGCTACTCGCGAACTACATCCTGATTGCCTTGCTGATCCGGGTGTCCAACGCCGCCCGTGAACCAGACGCACCGAAAAAGGCGGCCCCGGCCGCGCCGGTCAGCGCCCTGCCGACGCAGGTGGTGAAGCACTCGTGAACCGTCCCATTCAACGCGTAGCCATCGCCGTCGTCGTGCTGTTTTTGCTGCTCCTGGGCAACCTGACCTGGGTCCAGGTGATCCACGCACCCGCGCTGCGCGCCAGCGAGTACAACAAGCGCAGCCAGATCGACACCTACTCGCGTCAGCGCGGACTGATCCTGGACGCGCAGGGCGGCGTGCTGGCCGAGACCATTCCGTCTGACGGACAGTTCAAATACCAGCGGCGCTACCCCGCACAGCCCGTGGAGGCGTACGCCCCAGTGACTGGTTTCTACGGTCCACACTTCGGTGCAGGCTACGGACTGGAGCAAACCGAGAACGCCTTCCTCAACGGCACCGACGACCGCCTGTTTACGCAGAATTTCATGGACATGTTCGCCGGCCGCGATCCCCGCGGCGGCAACATTCAGACGACGATCGTGCCCGGCCTGCAGACCGCGGCCTACGAGGCACTGGCGGACGGCTCGTGCAACGGCCCGTGCCGCGGCGCCGTCGTGGCCTTAGAGCCGAGCAGCGGCAAAGTGTTAGCGATGGTCTCCACACCCAGCTACGACCCGAACGTGATGGCGACCGAAGACTATCCGGCCGCCGAAGCATCCTGGAATCAGCTCAAGAGTGAGCCATCGCCGCTACGCAACCGGGCGATCTCCGAGCTCTACCGTCCGGGTTCGACCTTCAAAGTGATCACCACGGCCGCGGCCTTGGATGACGGCGTACGGCCGTCGATCCGCCTGACCTCGGCCGCCACCTGGCCGCTGCCCGGCTCGTCGACGGTCCTGCCGAACGACGGAAACCCGCCGCGGCCGTGTCCGGAGGCTTCCGGTGGCACCGTGACGCTCGCGCAGGCGTTCAAATACTCGTGCAATACTGCCTTCGGCCAGTTGGTCACCGAAAAGTTGCCCGGCGACCAGTTCGCGGTCTTCACCGGCACCGCCATGGACTTCGGGGTCGGCGAGAGTCCACAGGGCATTCCGCTACCGGTCGCGAAATCGTCCGTCGGCGAGCTCGGCGGAGACAAAGCTGCCCTTGCGCAGGCCTCCATCGGTGAACGCGATGTGAAGCTGACTGTGCTGCAAAACGCAGTGAACGCGGCCACGGTTGCCGCCGGTGGTATCCGGATGCGCCCTTACCTGGTGGACAAGTACCAGTCGGCGGATCTAGCCACCATCCACACGGAGTCGCCGTCCCAGCTGAGCAAACCGCTGAGCGCCGAGAACGCGGCCACCCTGACCGAGCTAATGATCACCGCCGAGCAAAACAGCAACGGCGCGCAAGCGGGGATCGCGTCGAAGACCGGAACTACCGATCCGAACGAGACTGGTAGCGCCTACGCCTGGTACATCGCCTTCAAACCCGGCTCAAACATCGCGGTGGCCGTGATGGTGGAGAACGGCACCGGTGGCGCAGATGCTTATGGCGGCGTCATTGCCGCCCCGATTGGACGTGCAGTGTTGAATGCTTCTACGGGAGGTAACCGATGAGCCTGCAGAACGGCGCCATCATCGCCGACCGGTATCGATTGGTCCGCCTGATCGCCACCGGCGGCATGGGTCAAGTGTGGGAGGCGCTCGACACTCGGCTGGGTCGGCGCGTGGCCGTAAAGGTGCTCAAAGCCGAATACTCCAACGATCCCACATTCCTCGCGCGCGTCCGCACCGAAGCGCAAACCACGGCCCGCCTGAACGATCCGGGCATCGCGAACGTCTTCGACTACGGCGAAACCCCCGACCGCAACGGCGGCGATCCCCTCGCCTACCTGGTGATGGAGCTTGTCGATGGCGAGCCGCTGAACTCGGTGATCACCCGCATGGGCAAATTGTCGCTGGCGCACACGCTGGACATGCTCGAGCAGACCGGCTGGGCGCTGCAGGCCGCGCATGTGCAGGGACTCGTACACCGTGACGTGAAGCCCGGCAACATCCTGATCACGCCGACCGGCCAAGTCAAGATCACCGACTTCGGCATTGCCAAAGCCGTCGATGCTGCCCCGGTGACCCAGACCGGCATGGTGATGGGCACCGCCCAATACATCTCACCGGAGCAGGCGACCGGAGGGGAGGCCACCGCGGCGTCGGACGTCTACGCGCTCAGTGTCGTCGGCTACGAGGCCCTCACCGGGGAACGTCCGTTCACCGGGGATGGCCCACTGACCGTGGCGATGAAGCACATTCAGGACCCGCCGCCGGCGCTGCCCGATTCAGTGCCCGCCCCGGT
>NZ_JBAQWU010000082.1:0-1910 GCF_049299075.1 Gordonia sp. (in: high G+C Gram-positive bacteria) | reverse complement strand
ACCACATCCTGCGCCCGGCAACCGCGCGCCCGATCCCGAACCCGGTCGGCACCGCGATCGTCCGGGTCGGCGCCCTGACTGCCGCCCTGACCGGCGCTAACCGCGCGACCTTGGACGCGGCGGGGATCGACTACTTCACCGTCCACCTGCACCCGGGCAGCCACGCTGGCTACTTCCCGGGCGCCGAGCAGATTCACCTGCTGGTCCACATCCGCACTTCCGACGGACTGATCTTGGGCGCGCAGGCGGTGGGTGCCGATGGCGTCGACAAGCGGATAGATGTGCTCGCCACGGCGATCCGCACGTCGATGGCCGCACCCGAACTGATCGATCTTGACCTCGCCTACGCTCCGCCGTTCGGTTCGGCGAAGGAACCGGTGAACCTGGCCGGGATGATCGCCGAGAACGTGCTCGACGGCGAGCTGGAGCTCTGGTACGCCGAGCAACTGGCCGAGCCCGACGCGGGCGACTACCTGATTCTCGATGTCCGCAATGCCGACGAGTATGCGCAAGATCATCTGCCCGGGGCACTACTGGTCCCGGCCAATGAGGTGCGCGAGCGCCTCGACGAGATCCGCGCGGCTGCGGCCGGACGGGACATCCGCGTGCACTGCGCCAGCGGCAAACGCAGCTACCTCGCCTACCGCATTCTGCGGTCCGCGGGCTTGCCTGCAGCCAACCTGTCCGGCGGCCTGCTCACGCTGCGAGCGCTCATTCCGGCCGAGCCTGCGCTGGTCTGACCCCCCACCACCGACCGCCCACCAACTCTTCCACTAGAAGGAGAACTCCCATGTGTCAGCAAGCAACCTGCAAGACCTGCGGCAAAGTCACCTGGCGCGGCTGCGGCCAGCACGTCGATCAGGTGATGCGCGGCGTCCCGGCGGCGAAGCGCTGCCCGGGCCACCCCAAGGAGCCGGGCCGGCTGGCGAAGATGTTCAGCCGCTAGTCGAACTAACCGCCGCCAGCCGGATCGCTACTCGACGACGGCGAGCCCCGAACGCGCCGTCACTGGCGCGGCCACCGGGCCGTACTCGGTGGTTCGCTGGCGCGGCGTGCGGCCGATCCCTTCGACGATCTCGTGGAGTTCGGCGACGGTCTTCTCCGAGCCGTGCTGGGAACCGGCCATCCGCGAGATGGTCTCTTCCATCAGCGTGCCGCCCAGATCGTCGGCGCCGCCGGCCAGCATCACCCGAGTGCCCTCCACGCCGAGCTTCACCCAGGAAGTCTGAATGTGGTCGATCCGGCCGTGCAGCATCAGCCGAGCCAGGGCGTGGACCGCGCGGTTGTCCCGCCGGGTCGGTCCCGGCCGGGAGGCACCGGCCAGGTATAGCGGAGACGACTGATGCACAAACGGCAGCGGGACGAATTCGGTAAAACCCCCGGTGCGGTCTTGGATGTCGCGCAGCACGTTGAGGTGACCGACCCAGTGCCGCGGCGCATCCACATGGCCGTACATCATCGTCGACGAGGATCGCAGGCCCACCTCGTGTGCGGTCGTGATCACGTCGATCCACGACGCGGTGGGCAGTTTGCCCTTGGTGAGAACCCAGCGAACCTCGTCGTCCAGGATCTCCGCGGCAGTACCGGGGATGGAGTCCAGACCGGCCTCGCGCAAACCGGTCAGCCAGTCGCGGATCGATTCACCCGAGCGGGCGGCGCCGTTGACGACTTCCATCGGGCTGAATGCGTGCACATGCATCGACGGCACGCGTTCTTTGACCGCCCGCACGATGTCGGCGTACCCCGACGCTGGCAGTTCTGGATCGATGCCGCCCTGCATGCAGACCTCGGTCGCGCCAGCCAGATGCGCTTCCCACGCCCGGTCGGCGACCTCGGACGTCGAGAGCGTGAAGGCGTCCTCGTCGCCCTTGCGTTGAGCGAAGGCACAGAATCGGCAGCCCGTATAGCAA
>NZ_JBAQWU010000081.1:0-3679 GCF_049299075.1 Gordonia sp. (in: high G+C Gram-positive bacteria) | reverse complement strand
CGGGGCGATGATCACCGACAAGATCGACGGTGACATCGCGCGGCGGCGCAACCTGATCACCAACTTCGGCAAGATCGCCGATCCGATCGCCGACAAGGCGATCACCGGTATGGCGTTTATCGGCCTCTCGCTCGTCGGCGAGATCTGGTGGTGGGTGACGCTGATCGTGCTGGTGCGCGAGTGGAGCGTGACCCTGCTGCGGCTTTCGATCCTCAAGCGGGTGGTCGTCGCCGCGGCGACGAGCGGCAAGATCAAGACGGTGCTGCAATCCATCGCGCTGTCCGGTCTGGTGCTGCCGTTGCCCCACGGCAAGGCCGACGGCGAGGCGCATGGGGGCGCCTTCGACGTCTTCGGGCTGCTCGGGAGCGGGGCCTTCTATCTCAGCCAGATCCTGCTGGCTGCGGCCGTCGCGATGACCTTGTGGTCCGGCTGGGAGTTCTTCCGCGATGTCTGGCGGCAGCGGCATACGTTGCGGGCGCCAGCGCGCTGATTCGCCCCACAACGAATTGGGTGCCTGACGACGCCATCGGGGGTGTCTCTCGCCCAGCCGCACCGCTACTGTGACTCGCATGATTGCGAGACTCGGTGCCCTGGTGGCCATGTTCGTTGCTCCGTTGGCGGTGCTGTTGCCGACGACTCCAGCAGATGCGGCCGGCACGCCGGTCACGCTCAACCTGCTGTCCATCAATGACTTCCATGGCCGCGTCAACACCAACATGGTCAAGTGGGGGGCGACCATCGAGTCGCTCAGGGCCGCGACCAGCAACCCCTCGATCATGGTGGGGGCCGGTGACCTCATCGGCGCCTCCGAGTTCGCTTCAGCCCTCGCGCAGGACCA
This sequence comes from Gordonia sp. (in: high G+C Gram-positive bacteria), assembly GCF_049299075.1. Taxonomy (GTDB): domain Bacteria; phylum Actinomycetota; class Actinomycetes; order Mycobacteriales; family Mycobacteriaceae; genus Gordonia. Next base: position 2,841 of record NZ_JBAQWU010000081.1, on the reverse strand, counting down.
GCCGGCGATCGACGTGCTCAACGCGCTTGCGTTGGACGCCTCCGCGGTCGGCAACCACGAGTTCGACCAGGGCTGGGTCGACCTGCGCGACCGCGTGATCGGTCCGGCGGGCAACCGCAATGCCGACTGGACCTACCTGGGCGCCAACGTCTATGCCAAGGGCACCCAAGACCCGGTGCTGCCGGAGTACGCCATGTTCGACATGTCGGGGGTCTCCGTCGCCGTCGTCGGCGCCGTCACCGAGGAGACGCGCAGCCTGGTCAGCCCCGGTGGGATCACCGAGATCGACTTCGGCAACCCGGCCACCGCGGTCAACCGCGTGGCGCGGCAACTCAGCGACGGCAACCCCGACAACGGCGAGGCGCAGGTCATCGTCGCGTCGTTCCACGCGGGTGCCAGCAAGGGCGTCGGCTCGGACTTCGCTACCGAATACGCCAAGGGTGGGGAGTTCGCCCAGATCGCCGATCTTGATCCCGCCGTCGACGTCATCTTCAACGGACACACCCACCAGGCCTACGCCTTCAACGGCCCCGTGCCGGGCGTTGCCGGCAAGACTCGCCCGTTGGTGCAGACCGGGCAGTACGCCGACAACGTCGGCCAGGTGGAGCTCACCGTGGACTCCGAGACCGGCGACGTGATCTCCTACGCGGCTCGCAACGTGGCTCGCCTCGGCACCGCAGGCAACCCCAGCACGCTGACCGATGCGGACTTCATTGCGCTCTACCCCTCGCTGGCACAGGTCAAGTCGATCACCGACGCCGCGCTCGAAGCCGCCAAGGCGATCGGCAATCAGCCGGTTGGCGGCGTCAGCGCCGACATCACGACGGCCTTCATCGGCGGCAGCTACGCCACGGGCGTCTATGCGGGCGGAACGCGCGACGATCGCTACTCGGAGTCAACCTTGGGCGACCTCGTGGCCAATGCATTGCGGGACGGCATTCCCGCCGACCTGGGCGAACCGGACCTGGCCGTGGTCACCCCGGGTGGTCTGCGCGCAGAGTTGAGGTATGCCGGCGATACCGCCACCAACCCCGAAAACACCGACGGTGTCGTCACCTACGCCGAGGCCAACGGCGTGCTCCCGTTCGTCAACAACCTCTGGCTGATCGATCTAACCGGCGCCCAGTTGAAGACCGTCTTCGAGCAGCAGTTCCAGCCGGCCGGCGCGCAGCGTTCGTTCCTGGCTCTCGGGGTCTCCGACAATGTCACCGCGACGATCGATGCCACCAAGCCGGTGGGGCAACGGATCACCTCGATCTGGATCGACGGGCAGCCGCTCGACCTGGCCGCGACCTACACGGTCTCGGCGTTCTCCTTCCTCGGCACCGGCGGCGACAACTTCCTTGCCTTCCAGGGTGCTCCCTACCGCGATACCGGCCTGATCGATCGGGATGTGTGGATTCAATACCTCCGCGACCACAACCCGGCCGCCCCCGACTTCGCCCGGCAGATCGTCGATGAGTCCGGCATGCCGACGCAGTTGTATGCCGGTGAGTCGACGTCGTTCAGCCTCTCGAAGCTCAACCTGACGTCGCTCGGATCGCCGCAAAACACCACCGTGCAGGTGATCGCCCACAGCGGAGGCGCCACCGAGGATCTGGGCACCTTCCCGGTGACCGACGGCGGTGCCGCGATCTCCTTCACGGTGCCTGAGGCGCTGACTGCCGCCGGCCGGATCGAGCTGGTCGCCCAGCCGACGGGGACCACCGTCAGCATCTCGCTCGGTGAGCGGGCGGCAACGAGTGTGAGCGCCACCGCCGCGCCGATCACCTATGGGCAGGCCGGATCGGTGGAGGTATCCGTTGCTCCGGCCGACGCGACCGGAGCGGTTGAGCTGGTCTCCGCTGGCCAGACCGTGGCGACCGCCGATCTCGTCGATGGAAGCGCCAGCTTCGCCCTCGACGCGCTCTCCCTGCCCGTCGGAAGCCACCCCTACACGGTGACCTACAGCGGGGACCGCACTCACCAGCCGAGCAGTGCGCCCGTCACGGTGACGGTGGTGAAGGCCGCCCCGACGGTGAGCGTGGCCGCGTCACCCAGCGTCGTACTCTTCGGGCGCGGCACGAGCACGCTGACCATCTCGGTGGCGGCGGACGGCTTCACGCCGACCGGCACGGTCGCGGTGTGGGTCAACGGTCGTTGGATCCGCAACGTCACCTTGACCAACGGCACCGCCACGACCGTGGTCGGACCGTTCCGCCAGTTGGGCACCCAGACGGTCCGCGTGCGGTACCGCGGGGATGCGCAGACCAACACCGGCTCTGCCACGACCACAATCACGGTTCGCCGTCGCCTCTGACGTGGCCGCCCACGTGAGGGGCGCGGGTGATTCCTCGGCGGCGGGCGCGGCGGTTGTCGCGCTGGCCGCCGAGGTGCATCGGCTGCTGAAGGATCGCGGGCAGACGGTGGGCACCGCCGAGTCCCTGACCGGCGGGTCGCTGGCAGCGGCACTGACTGCGGTGCCTGGCGCCTCAGCCAGCTATGTGGGCGGCGTCGTGTCCTATGCCACGGCGGTCAAGGAGGCGGTTCTGCGAGTGCCCGGCGCTCTCATTTCGGCCGAAGGAGTGATCTCAGCGGCCTGTGCCGAAGCCATGGCCGACGGGTGCCGAGAGCTCCTCGGCAGCGACTTCGCCCTCGCCACCACCGGTGTCGCCGGCCCCACCGAGCAGGAGGGTCGGCCGGTCGGGACGGTGTATGTCGGCCTGGCGAGCTCGGCGCGCACCGTCAGCGTGGGCCTCCACCTCACCGGCGATCGCGCGGTGATCGTCGCGTCGACCTGCGTGGCGGCTCTGCGGTTGTTGGCTGAGGCGCTCGGCGACTTTCCGCCATCCCAGGGAAGGG
>NZ_JBAQWU010000080.1:0-2225 GCF_049299075.1 Gordonia sp. (in: high G+C Gram-positive bacteria) | reverse complement strand
GCGCAGCAGGCGCCGACCGGTGACGCCGCGCGGGATGCCGCGGTGGCCGAGCTCGGCGCCGCGCTGGCCGGGGTGCGAGAAGCCCAGACCAGTGGTGACCTGGGCAAGCTCGGTGAGGCCCTGCAGCGGCTCGACGAGGCCATCGGAAAGTACAGCTCGCTGGGCGGGTGACGTCGCGGAGCTGGCGAACAGACGACGACGCGGGTGCTTCTCTCTCGGTGAGAAGAACCCGCGTCGTCTTCTATGGGGCATTAACCCTTGAGTGCCTCGTCTCGACTCTCTGTGGCGGTCGGGTCTAGCCCCGGTCCTGGCGGCACCGGATGGTCCGCAGTTAGCCGCGCACCTTCTTTAGGTAGCGCTGGATCTCTCGCGGCGTGTTGTCCGGCAGCATCGGGGAGTGGTGCAGCGTTTTGGCCAGGTAGGTGAAGATTCCACCGGTGATCAGTAGCAGTGACAGCGCGATGATGCCGTACAGGATGTTGGTCGGTTTGTTGGCCGGCAGATCCACCAGGGTGATCACCCAGAGTCCGGCAAATGCCGAGCCGACCAGCAGGGTGGTGAATGCGACCATGCTCAGCGGATGCCAGCCGTGGGATTCGTGAGCGGTGTGGGTAGCCATGACGCCTCTCCTTCGCTTCTTTCTGGTGGTGTACCTTCCACCGTACGCCGGTTGTGCGACAAATCACAGAGTTCCGGCGGTGCGCGCCCCGGTGATCGTGTAAAAGGAGTGTGGGCGGGGATGTTGCGGCGCGGTGTCATCTCCTCGGACTTGGGCCGCTGAACAGGTGAAATGCGGTGTGCGGCAAGCGATTTGCGTTGGGGGCGGGGGTGTGTGTAACGTAGTCAACGCAACGCGGGGTGGAGCAGCTCGGTAGCTCGCTGGGCTCATAACCCAGAGGTCGTAGGTTCAAATCCTGCCCCCGCTACCACGCCAGTCAGGTCCGGAAACCGTCAAGGTTCCCGGGCCTGACTGCTTTCACGCGACGGTACGCGCGACCAATCCAGGACAAGAGCAATCGAGGACAAACGCAGCGCCAACGGTGAGTTGCATCCCCGTGCATCTCGGGCGGGGCCGGTGCTGCGTCGGTAGTGTCGCGCGCAAGAGATCGACTAGTGGGAGGAATCGACATGCGTGCAGCGCGCTACTACGACCGCAACGACATTCGCATCGAGGACATCGCGGAGCCGGAGCTGAAGCCTGGAACGGTCGCCATCGAGGTGGCGTGGTGCGGGATTTGCGGCACCGATCTGCACGAGTACCTCGAGGGGCCGATCTTTATTCCGCCAGCAGGGCATCCGCACCCGATCTCGGGGGAGGCCGCACCGGTGGTGATTGGCCATGAATTCTCCGGCACGATCATCGGGCTCGCCGATGATGTGAACGATCTGCAGGTTGGCGAGAACGTCGTCGTGGAGCCGTACATCATTGGTGACGATGTCGATACTGGCCCCGGCTCGGACTACCAGCTGAGCAAAGATATGAACTTCATTGGACTCGGTGGGCGCGGCGGCGGTCTGGCCGAGCGGATCGTCGTCGAGCGACGGTGGGTGCATCCGATCGGTGACATCCCGCTGGACCAGGCGGCGCTCATCGAGCCGCTGTCGGTGGGTCATCACGCCTTTGTGCGATCTGGCGCCACCGCCGGGCAGACGGCCATCGTCGGCGGTGCGGGACCGATCGGCCTGCTGACTGCCGCCGTGCTCAAGGCCGAAGGCCTGACGGTGTACATCTCGGAACGTTCGCAGGCCCGTAAAACGATGGCCACCGAGACCGGGGTCGCCGACGAGGTCTTCGATCCGCGCGACGGCGACGTCGCCGAGATGGTCCGGGAGTGGACCGGCGGCCGCGGCGCCGACGTCGGCTTCGAATGCTCGTCGGTGCCGGTGGTGCTCGACACGTTGATCGATGCGGTGCGTCCCGGTGGCGTGGTGGTGAATGTGTCGATCTGGGGACACAACCCACCGGTCGACATGCCGCAGCTGGTCCTCAAGGAGATCGATCTGCGGGGCACTATCGGCTACGCCAACGACCACCCGGACACGATCGCTTTGGTCCAGAGCGGCAGGCTCGACTTGGCGCCGTTCATCACCGGCCGCATCGCCCTCGACGAGCTGGTCAGCAAGGGCTACGACCAGCTGATCAACAACAACGAGGAACACGTCAAGATCATCGTGAACCCGCACGCCTGAGCGCAGCATCGGCAGAACCCGCCTCCGTACCAGGG
>NZ_JBAQWU010000079.1:0-2110 GCF_049299075.1 Gordonia sp. (in: high G+C Gram-positive bacteria) | reverse complement strand
GGCCACCACGAGGCCCAGCGCGTACAGCGCGAGTCGGGTGCCCGCGTTCATCAGACCCGCTCGGCCGAGTATCCGGCCTCCTGCACGGCGTCGAACACGCGATTGTCGTCGATCTCGCCCTCCGCGGCGACAGCGAGCTTGCCCGTCTCGTGGCTGACCTGAACGTCGGTGACGCCCTCGATCTCGCCGACCTCTTCACGCACGGACACCTCACAGTGCCCGCACGTCATGCCGGTCACCAGGTATTCGCTCACAGTCATGCCGCCTCCTCGAATCAGATACCCCCACCGGGTATCCCTCTCCAAGGTATACCCCTAGGGGGTAGTCAGCAAGGGGCCTGTCCGACAGATCGCGCGTGATGGAGAAGGTCGCGCGCCGTGCATGACGCGCGACTTTCGGTATCACGCGCGAAACGTCCCACTAGCACGACGACGGTGCGCTCACCGCAGGCCGAGCCGATCGAGCCACGGCGCCACGAGCTGCGGGAGGGTCCGCCTTTCCAGCATCGCCCACCAGGCCCGGATCACCATGATCCCGGCGCTCCGCAGCGCGTCTTCGCGCTGCTTCTCCCGCCACACAGCGTCGGCGATGCTCTCGCCCGGTTTCCGATACCGAAGGTACTTGGTGAAGCCGTCGAACTCCCACGCCAGCTTTCCGTCCCAGTCGCCGTCAACCCGGTAGGTCCGACCGCCGATCACGTGCTCCACCTGGAGCTTGGGTACCCGAAGTCCGGCCTGGATCAACTGTGCGCGACCCCACGATTCGCCGACTGACTCGGCCCCGCCATCAGCCCACGAGAGCGCCGACTTCGCAAAGCGGGTGCCGCCGCGCCGTGCGCCCGTCAACAGCGCGGTCAGCGCCTCCGACGATGCGCCCGCGTGCAGGGCGCCGTCGAGCACCACGAGCGCCTTCGCGAACGCCAGCGGGTCGGTGGGTCGCACGCTCTGCGCTAGATCGACGGCGGTCCGCGCGAGGCTGGTGACGCTGATGCCGTCGATCACCACGACGTCGTCGGGCGACAGTTCGCTCGCGTGACTGTGGACGGCCTTGCGCATCTGCCCGCCGCTACGGGTGCCGGTGGTCACGTGCACCCGCCCCAATGCGGGCTTCAGCATGCCCAGTCCGTGTATGGCCGCCGCCGACTCGTGGCTGAGGACCGACCGGCCGCTGCAGTTCGACCCAGTGACGAGGGCAATGCTCGTCAGCCGGAAGTCGTTCACCGCATTCTCGGCGACGAGCGCGGCATCGCGGCGGTCGATCGTCGCGGGCACCAGGAAGGTCCCGCGCCCCACCCGGCGGAGCGTCCCGGCGGCCACTCGACTACTCAGCTCATGGTCGGTGAACCCGGCGCGCACCGCGGAGTGCCGTCGGATCAGCCCGTAGCGGTCGGTCGGCAAGTCCCGTTCGCCGGTCGGCACGTCCAGTTCGTTTGGTGTCATGGCCCCATCAGAGACGACGACGCGGCCCCGCACCACAACGTCGTCCACAGGCTCGTCACCCTGTCGGCGAGTTACCCACAGATCAGGTGGCGACGTCCCCCATCGCACCCGCCATCATCTCGCGCGTGATGTCGAACCTCGCGCGCCGTGCACGGCGCGCGACGTTCGATACGGCGCGCGATCGGGCGGCGCCGGGACCGCACGACGACGCTCAGATGAGACCGTCGGAGAGCTTGTTCGGGGTACCGAAGCGGTGCGCGGTGATGGACACGGCTTGCTCGTGCAGGTGCGGGAGCATCTCCACGCGTCCGGCGCCGACCACATCGCCACCGTAGACGGCGATGTCCGGCTTGCCGCCGGTCGCGGCGTACACCGCGGCCACCAGCTCCGCGCGGGAAGCACCGGCGACGATGCGGATACGGGCGCCGGCGGCGGCGCCATCCTTGGCGGCCAACGCGCTGAGGTAGTCAGCCCAGCCAGCCTCGTCCTGAAACAGCACCCGGACGCCAGCAGCGGCGAGGGCGGCCTGCACGGCGGTCGGCAGCGCCACCGGACTGCTCACCGTCGGCCGACTGCCGACTGCCAGGCCCGCGGCGATCGCTCGGAGTGCGCGGCTGAGCTGCGCGTCGGCGGCGATCCGAATAGTCACCGGCACCGCCAGGTACCGCAAC
>NZ_JBAQWU010000078.1:0-1629 GCF_049299075.1 Gordonia sp. (in: high G+C Gram-positive bacteria) | reverse complement strand
GCGCAGCATCATCCATGGTGAAGAACTGTTCTGCCTTGGCCGGCAACACAATTCATCACCGACTGCGGCCACACGAGATCCGGCCGCGATGTCGACCAACCGGCACCCGAGGCGGAAGCGCATCTGCAGCTGAATGCGATCGATGCCCGAGCAGCCGCTGCTCCGGGCACGAATACACCGCCGACCTGAGCGAACCATATTGTTGCTAGGTTTGTTTCAGCCCAACCGACGATCCACGGCATTCCGGACCGCGCGTCTTGTCGCGTTTCCCTTCCCGGCGAGGAATTCTCACCGGGGGGCGGTGTCCGGATGCAGAAAGAACACGTGATGCTTCCGAAGTTTGCCCGTTCCACCACCCCGGTCATGTTCGCGGCCGTCGCAGTTGCGACGCTCGCCGCCTCCACCGTGACGGCGCCGCCGGCGCACGCCAACCCGGTGATGTATCCGGTCGCGCTCACCGACAGCTTCTACAGCTTCCCCACCGACCTGGCCGACCACCAACCCGGCGACGTTCTGGCTACCCGCAGCGTTCCGGCACCGTTCGGTTTCGTCGACACCGACGCGGTCCAGCTGAAATTCCGGTCGGTGAACTCGCAGGGCGAACCGATCGCAGCGGTCACCACCGTGCTGTCGCCACGTGCCGCCGCGCCGGGGCGCCCGTTGCTCTCGTTCCAGCACATCGTCAACGCGCTCGGCCTCGAATGCGCTCCGTCCCGCGCGTTGTACACCACCGACCCCAACTTGGCGATCCGCGAAGCGCCCGGTCTCGGCGTTGCGATCCAGCGCGGCTGGTCCGTCGCGATCCCCGACCATCTGGGCCCGACCAGCGCGTACGGGGCGGCCAGGCTCGGCGGACAGATCACCCTCGACGGGATCCGGGCCGCGCAACGCGCCACCGCGCTGGGACTGGCCGACAGCCCGGTCGGGCTGGCCGGCTACTCCGGCGGCGGCATGGCCACCGCGATGGCTGCCGCACTCGCACCGAGTTACGCACCGGAGCTGACGTTGGCCGGCGCCGCGTACGGCGGTGCCCCGTTGAACATCGGCGCGATGGCCGCAGCGCTCGGCGAGACACCGCACCCGGCGTTCGGTCTGGCGATGGCCGCTGCGCTCGGCCTCGAACGCGAGTACCCGGAGCAGGTGTCGATCACGGCGCATCTGAACGCGACCGGCCTGGCGGTGCGCGACTCGATCGGTAATGCCTGCACGAACGACATCCTCGCCGGCGGGGCCGGTCGCAGTCTCGCCGACGTCACCGACGCCGCCACCGGACATGCGTTGCTCAACAGTGCGACGGTGCAGTCGGTTCTCGACGCCAACAGCGTCGAGAAGATCGCGGACATTCCGACCACCCCGATCTACGAGTGGCACGCCTCGGACGATGCCCTGATCCCTGTCGAGTCGATCACCGCCACCATGCAGCGGTACTGCGCAGCCGGCGTTCCGGTGCAGTCCGAGATCGTGCAGAGTCCCGACCACCTGACCGCCGCGGCGATCGGGCTTCCCGGGGCATTCCAGTTCCTGACGGACCGCTTCGCCGGCCAAGCACCGACCCCGACCTGCTGACACCCGAGAAGAGTGAGTCACACACCTTGTCACACACACGCATCACCTCACGCATGAGAGTTC
>NZ_JBAQWU010000077.1:0-2397 GCF_049299075.1 Gordonia sp. (in: high G+C Gram-positive bacteria) | reverse complement strand
ACCGCCGACGGCGAGCGCACCGGCCGCGGCCGCGCCCGCCTGCAGAAAGGTACGGCGCGAGTGGCGGTGGCATGAATCTGACATGGCCCACACATTAACGCCCGGCACCGGCGCCGGTGCGTAGACGGGCAACCCGCATTCCGTGCGCGGTGCACAAAACTCTTGGCAGTCCGGCGTTCGGCTGGCAGACTGAGCGTCGTGATCTACGAGATGTGCATGGAGTGTTGTTGCTGATCTGGGCCCCGACCCGATCGCCCTTCGTCGACCTCCCCACTCGTTTCGATCCTTGTCAGGATGTATTTCCGATGACCCTCACTCTTGCCGTTTCCCGGGCCGCCGCCCTTCCCGCTACCCCGGTGGTGTCGGTGACCGCTCCCCACCGACCGCTGTCGGTGCGTCCCAACGAGTTCGCCGCAGCGATCGGCGACGGCGCCGTCGTCGTGGATCTGCGCGGCGCACCGGAACGACGGACCGCCGGTGCACTGCTTGGTGCGTTGGCACTGGATCTCGATGAGGCGCTGGCCGCTCTCAGTCCGGGCGGCAGCGCAGCCCTGCGCTCGGCGACTGCCGAGGCCCGCTGGCTTCTGGTGACCGACGACGGCCACGACGCCGAATGGGTGGCCTGGCATCTGCAGGCCCGCGGAGTGGCTGGTGCGCGGTTCTTGCTGGGCGGTCACCGGGCGCTGCGAGCTGCCCGAATCGCACCGGCGGACGCGTCGGACGCGCACGAATTCTTCTCCTGAACCATCAATTCTCCCTTGGCCAGCGCGGTGGCCTAATCTAGTACCTCGTGAGTGATGGCCAGAATCCCCGCCCCGAGAACGACGACCAGACGCCCGAGCAGTTGCGCATCCGTCGGGAGAAGCGCGAGCGGATTCTGAGTGAGGGGCGCGAGGCCTATCCGGTCGGCGTCGCCCGCACCCACACCCTCGCTGAGCTGCGCGCGCAATACCCGGACCTGGAAGCCGGCACTGAAACCGGCGTGCGGGTCGGCGTCGCCGGCCGCATCATCTTTCTGCGTAACAAAGGCAAGCTGTGCTTCGCCACGCTGCAGGAGGGCGACGGCACCCAGCTGCAGGCCATGATCAGTTTCAACGGCGTCGGCGAGGAATCGCTGGTGCGTTGGAAGTCCGACGTCGATCTCGGTGACATCGTCTATGTGCACGGCGAGGTGATCAGCTCGCGCACCGGTGAACTCTCGGTCATGGCCGATGAGTGGGCGATGGCCGCCAAGGCGCTGCGCCCGCTGCCGGTGGCGCACAAGGAGATGAATGAGGAGTCGCGCGTCCGGCAACGGTACGTCGACCTGATCGTGCGCCCGGAGGCCCGCGAGATGGCCCGGCTGCGGGTGCAGGTGATGGCCCAGCTGCGCGCGTTCATGACCGGGCGGGACTTCCTGGAAGTCGAGACGCCGATGCTGCAGACCCTGCACGGCGGGGCCGCCGCTCGCCCGTTCGTCACCCGCTCGAACGCCTTCGACTTGGACCTGTACCTGCGGATCGCGCCGGAGCTCTTCCTGAAGCGGTGCGTGGTCGGTGGCATCGACCGCGTCTTCGAAGTGAACCGCAACTTCCGTAACGAGGGCGCCGACTCTACGCACTCGCCGGAGTTCGCGATGATGGAGACCTATCAGGCGTACGGCGACTACAACGACTCCGCGACGATGACCCGTGAGTTGATCCAGGCGGTCGCGTTGGGCGCCGTCGGCACGCTCGCCCCGACCATGCCCGACGGCTCCACCTACGATCTGGGCGGTGAGTGGCTGAACATCGAGATGTACCCGTCGCTGTCGGAGGCGCTGGGCCGCGAGATCGTGCCTGCGCAGACGAGCGTTGGCGAGTTGCTCGCGATCGCCGCTGAGGTGGGCCTGGAAGTGCCCAAGGATAAGGGCTACGGCCACGGCAAGCTCGTTGAGGAACTGTGGGAGCACCTGGTCGGGTCGAAGCTCGACCAGCCGGTCTTTGTTCGCGACTTCCCGGTGGAGACCTCGCCGCTGGTCCGCGCCCACCGCAGCGTGCCCGGCGTGGTGGAGAAGTGGGACCTGTACGTGCGCGGGTTCGAGCTGGCCACCGGCTACTCCGAGTTGGTGGACCCGATCATTCAGCGTGAACGCTTCGTCGATCAGGCGCGGCTGGCTGCCGCTGGCGACGACGAGGCGAAGGTCCTCGACGAGGAGTTCCTGACTGCCATGGAGTACGCCATGCCGCCGACCACCGGTACCGGCATGGGCATCGACCGCCTCTTGATGGCCTTGACCGGCCTGGGCATTCGCGAGACCGTGCTCTTCCCCCTGGTCAAGCCCCGCGCCGACTAGTACCCAACTCCCAGCCTCCTGCGCCCGTCCCGCTTCCTGAGCTTGCCGAAGGACGCCGCCCGGCTCCGCCGTCGAGATGTGGC
>NZ_JBAQWU010000076.1:0-6274 GCF_049299075.1 Gordonia sp. (in: high G+C Gram-positive bacteria) | reverse complement strand
GCCTAGCGGAGGCTCTCGGCCGGGCCGAGCCGTGGGGTGTCTGGGGCGGGGAGATCTTCGACCGCGGCGCCATCGTCGCGCGTAAACGTCCGCGCGGCCGCCCGCGCAAGAACCCGCTACCCGATGGGATGCGCTGAGCCCCACCGATCGACGATCGGTGGGGCTCAGCCTCGCTGTGGCGTGCGGACCTCAGGCCGGGAGTTCGTCCTCCAGGCCCGGCACCCATCGGTACATGATCGCGCGGTAGGGGGCCTCGGCGTCGAGTTGCGCGGCGATGCCGACGCAGCCCAGAAGCACGCGGAACACCATGACGTACTCGGCGGGCAGATTCAGGTGCCGCGAGGTCTTGTACACGTCGCCACTCAGGTCGGTGGCCTGGCCGGCCGCGCGCTGGAGCCACTTGCGGGTGAAGTGGAAGGAATCCTCGTACAGCGGATCGACGTACGGTTTCAGATAGCTCGCCAGGTCCGCCGCGGTCACTTTGCCGGCGAACTCGGGCCGGATGAAGTTGTGCTGGACCAGCACATCGCGCAGTGCGTCGTACTGTTTATCCCGGGCCAGGGCCAGGATGTGGCCGGTCTCCGGGGGCAGTCCGTCGGGGTAGCGGCCGACGGCGCCGAAATCGAGCACACCGAAGCGGCCGTCGTCCATCACGAAGAAGTTGCCGGGGTGCGGATCGCCGTGCAGGAGGCCGACGCGCGCCGGGGAGCTGAACTCGAAAGCGGTCATATGAGTCGCGGCGGCATTCCGCTGCTCGCGGGTGCCGCTGGTGATGATCTTGCTCAGCCGTGTGCCCTCGATCCACTCCGAGACGATCACCCTCGGTGCACTCGCGATGACCTTCGGCACCACGAAGTCCGGATCGCCGTCGAAGGCGGCGGCGAAGGCGCGCTGATTCTCCGCCTCGCCGAGGTAGTCGAGCTCGTCCTCGGTCCGGTCGATCAGCTCGTCGATCATCGCTTTGGCATCGGTACCCGGCGAGAGCTTCTGGATCAGGCCGGACAGCCGACCGAGGGTTTTGAGGTCGGCTTTCAGCGCGTGGTCGGCTCCGGGATACTGGACCTTGACCGCGACCGGCCGGCCGTCCGACCAGACCGCGCGGTGGACCTGGCCGATGCTCGCCGAGGCGGCGGGCTCGTCGTCGAAGGACGAAAACCGTTCGCGCCACCGGGTGCCGAGTTGCTGGTCGAGCACTTTGTGCACCGTCGCGGCAGCCATCGGCGGCGCTTCGGCTTGCAGTTTGGTGAGGGCCTCGCGGAACGGCTCGCCGAACTCTTCGGGGATTGCCGCCTCCATGATCGATAAGGCCTGCCCCACCTTCATGGCGCCGCCCTTGAGGGTGCCGAGCACCTCAAAGAGCTGTTCAGCGGTCTTTTCCATCAGATCGGCATTGACTTCGTCTTTACTCATGCCGGTCAGTCGTTTGCCGAATCCGGCGGCTGCGCGTCCGGCCATGCCGAGCGGTAGTGCCGCCAGCTTCGCGTTCCGCCGGCCACGCCCCCGTGTGATGTCGCTCAAGGCTGTCCTTTCCCTTGCACTGAGGATAGAGGACTGGGCGGCGTGGTGCGCTTACCGAGGCCGTCCGCTTGCCCCGCAGCCGCACCGCGGGTGCGGCGGGGCGGACAGCAAGGTGGTGCCAGCGGGGCGGGTGTGCACTTGGAGTTGGTGGTCGAGCGTCTGCGGCGCCGCACCGCCGGTGGCCAGACGTGCGGTGATACCGAGGATCTCCTGTCCGGCGATTGCGGCGGTGAGGGCGACGGTGCCCGGATCTGCGGCGCCGGGCATCCGGGCCAGCCGGGCGGCGAGCACAGGCCACTCCGGATCGAGCTCGCAGCGGTGCAGGTCAGCGCAGCGCAGGCAGCTGGAGTGGCCGGGAAGTACCAGCGGCCCGATGGTCCCGATGCCGTCGTGCACCCGCACCGGGAGGTGCGGGGTGCCGGCGGCCATCAGCGCCAGACGCACCGCCGGATCGATGATCATCTGGTCGGTGAGCAGGAGCAGATTGCAGTCCAGTGGCCGCGGCGACGCCAGCGCGGCGGCACCTGGAGCTCCGGTCGCCACCGGCACCCCGGCGGCGGTCAACTCATCGGCGAGCTGGCGGGCCAGCAGATTGTGGCCGTGCACGCGAATGCGTAGCGTCGAGGAAGCGGTGCGCACCGGTTCGATCGCTTTACCCGCAGCCACCAGCCGGTCGAGTAGCGCGGTGAACCCGGCAGCGGACAGCCCGGCAGCGCGCAGCCGACCGGCGAGCGCGGCACGGGTTTGGGGGGTGCGCAGTTCGTCGAGCAGCTGGGCCACCGCCCTCGGAACGGCGGGCGGCGCCAGTCGCAGGATGAGAGCTGAAGCAGGCTCGCAGCCGATGTGCAGGCTGCCGTCACCCCGGGTGAGGACCGGGGTGCCCGCGGTGATTACCGGGAGCGGTCGATGCGGATCGGTGGGCCTCATGGACTGACGGTGTCAGAAGCACGACGATCCGTCGAGGCCGCTATCCACAGGGCTGTGGATTACTCCCCGTCGCGGTCTTTACGTTCCTGCTCGATCGTGCGTTCCAACTCGGCCATCGGGTCGTCGAACGCCGAGGTGCCGCCCCCGATCACGCGGTCGATGAAAGCGGCCGGATGGTCCAGGTCATCGGAGTCGGGGAGCAGATCAGGGTGTGCCCAGACGCCGTCGCGCACGGTGAGGTCCGCGGCTTCGTCCAGTGTGCGCCACAGATCAGCGGCCTCACGCAGTTTTCGCGGGCGCAGGTCCAGGCCGATGAGGGTGGCGAAGGTCTGCTCGGCCGGGCCGCCGGTGGCGCGCCGTCGGCGCATCGTCTCGGTGAGCGCGGCGGTCGACGGAATCCGGTCGCCGAGGGCAGCGGAGACGACGTGCTCCACCCAGCCCTCGATCAAGGCGAGCAGGGTCTCCAGACGGGTGAGCGCCGCCTGCTGCTCCGGCGAGATGGTTGGTTCAAACGCGGCCGCCTGACCCATCAGCTCTTCCATCTTGGCCGGATCGCTGAAGAGTTCCTGCGGATCAATTCCGCCACCCAGTTCCTGCAGGCCGCTCATATCCATGCGGATGCCGCGGGCGTACTCCTCGACGGTCGACAGCAGGCGCTGACGCAACCAGCCGACGCCGCCGAACAAGCGCTGGTGGGCGGCTTCGCGGGCGGCGAGGAAGACCACAATCTCCTGGCCCGGCAGATCCAGACCTTCAGCGAACTTCGCGATGGCTTCGGGCATCAGGACGCCGGTGCCAGCGCCGACCAGCGGTAGACCGATGTCGGTGGATGTCAGCACACCCTTTGCCAGGTGGCCGAGGCCCTGGCCGAGCTGCGTGCCAAACATCATGCCGCCGAAGCCGGACATCATGCCGAGCATCGGCCCGGCCATCGCCTTGGCCTCTTCGGGCATCCCGTCTTGCCAGGTGTTGCCGAGCGAGGCGGCGATCGGATCGCACACCAGACGCCAGGTCGGCAGTGTTTGCTCAAGCCAGTCGACCGGGGTCCAGGCGTGCGCCTGGGTCACGGCGGCGGGCTGGGTCGTCGCCTCGTCGAGCCAGAGTTCGGCGAGCCGGACCGCGTCGCTGACCGCCTTCTCTTCCGAGGACAGCATCGGCCGGAAATCGCCGATCTGTTGGCGGGCCAACCGGGTGGCGAGATCGTAGTTGACCGGGCCGGAGTCGGTGCCGGGGGCGCCCATGCCACTGAACATCTGGCCGAGCTGGGTAAACATCTGGCCGAGCATCGACGGGTCGAACCCGCCCGCGCCAGCCGAACCGCCGGCACTGCCGCCGAAGAGTGCCGACGGATCGAAGCCCGCCCCGCCAGCCCCGCCCGCGCCGCCGAAGATCGACGCCGGGTCGAAGCCGCCGGCCGGGGTGGGCGCGGTACCTGAATTGTCGGCGGGGGTGCGGTTCTGGTCGTCGTCGTCGGACCCGGACGAGGAGAAACCGAAGGGCAAATCGCTCATGGCACCACGGTACCGGGAAAGTGGCGGTCGCCGGACGCTGGTGAGCGGGGCCGCCCGTGGTCGGTACTCTGACGGGAATGAGTCTGAACTCTTCGAAGCGGCGGTTGATCACGGTCGGTGTTGCTGTGGTGATCGTGGTGGCTTTTGTGTTGCTGGGCAATATGGTGCGGGTCCCGTACGTGGCGCTGAGCCCCGGTATGACGGTGAACACGCTCGGCGATGTGGACGGTAAACAGGTCGTGCAGGTCGACGGTGCGGTGGACCCGAACCCGACCGGACATCTGAACCTCACCACCGTGTCGGTGACCGATGGTCTGTCCCTCTTCGACGCACTCGGCCTGTGGATCACCGGGCGCGGACAGCTACAGCCGCGCGAACTGTACTTCCCGCGGGGTACCACCCCCGAGCAGATGCGCGAAGAGACCAAGCAGCAGATGGTCGGCTCGGAGCAGAACGCCACCGGTGCGGCCCTGACGTACCTGCAGCGTCCGACTGTTCCTGGGGTGGGTGGCATCGCGGCCAACAGTCCGGCGAAGGACACACTGGAACTCGGCGACATCCTGCTGGCCGTCGACGGTCGGCCGCTGGCCACCGTGAATGCCTTCGTCGAGGAGATCCGGTCCCGGAAGCCGGGCGACACCGTGGCCCTCACCATCAAGCGCGGCGACGCTGAGCAGACCGTCGACGTGACCCTCGCTGCGCGTCCGGACGATGCGAACCAGGGCTATCTGGGCGTGACGGCGACGGTGTTTAACGCCGACCCGAACGTGAAGATCATTTACAACGTGGGCGACATCGGCGGCCCATCGGCGGGCCTGATGCTCAGCCTGGCCGTCGTCGACCGGCTGACACCCGGCAACTTGGCCAACGGCGAGTTCATCGCCGGCACCGGCACCATCACCCCCGATGGCACGGTCGGCCGGATCGGCGGCATCACACACAAGTTGGCGGGTGCGCGCGGGGACGGCGCCACGATCTTCTTGGTGCCAGCCGAGAACTGCGCCGAGGCGCTCACCGATGTGCCCGACGGCCTGGAGCTGATCAAGGTGGAGACCATCGGCGGCGCCGTCGACGCCCTGGCCGCGGTGCGCAACGGCACCGACCGCCCACACTGCAGCTAGAACCGCGCTGCCTTATCCAGGGGTCCTCCCAAATCTGTGCACCGATACTGTTTTCCACAGCGCCGCCACTGGGCTGATGTCGTCGAGCTTGTCGCCGCCCCATCCTGGGAAGATGACCGAATCAGTGGTACCGTCATCGGCTCCGGACCCGGTAGATCATGCGGTTGCGGTTGCGGTTGCGGTTGCGGATGCGGCTGTGGCGGCACTGCTCGTGGCGCAAGGCGGCGTCATCACCCGCACGCAGGTGGTCCAGAGCGGCCGCCGGCCGCACTGCATCCGGCGGATGCTTCGCCGTAAGAATTGGGTGGCAGTGCTGCCGGGAATCTACGTGAACCACACCGGCACTCCGACGTGGCGGCAGCGTGTATGGGCGGCGGTACTGGATGCGGCGCTCGACATAGCTGAAGGGGCCGGTGCGGAGCTGACGGCGATTGCGACGCTGTCGTCTGCGGTGAACAAGCGGCTCACCACGGGAGAGCAGCTGCTAGCGACGCTCCAGGCGCGACCGCGTATGCGGCGACGCGACCTGCTGCAGCGCGTGTGTCGCGATATCGCCGACGGGACCTGCTCGGTGCTGGAGCACCAGTACTTCGCCGAAGTCGAAAACGTACACGGCCTGCCGGTGCCCCAGCGGCAGGCCGAGACGACGGTGGGGCGCCGCGGCTTCCGCGACGTCGAGTACACCGAGTACGGCGTCGTCGTGGAACTCGACGGACGACTCGGTCACGCCGACTTCGCTTCCCGTGACCGGGACATGGAGCGGCACCTCGACGCCGCTGCCTTCGCCCACCGCATCACCATCCGATTGGGGACCGGACAGGTATTCAGGCGCCCGTGCAGCGCTGTCCGAGCTGTCCGACGGCGGCCGGGCGCTAAGTCGGCCGCGCGCTAAGTCGGTAGGGAGCTAAGGCAGCGCTGCCGTGCCGCCAGATGGCACGACAGCGCTGCCCTATTTGCGCTAGGGGCTCTCGACGTCGTCGAAAGTGGCGGTGAGGGCGTCGAGGAGCTCCGGCGCCAAGTCGGGGTCGGTGCGCAGGTGGCGCGCAGCCTCAGGGTCGTCGTCGGGGTGGGGCTGCACATCGAGCAAGGCCAGGCGCGCACCGGTGCGCAGCGCGCCGCCGATCAGCCGTGCCTGCCGGGCCGCGCTCGTGGCGCCGTCCGGCGGTACGACGGTGATCTCGGTGACCAGCGCGCAGC
>NZ_JBAQWU010000075.1:0-3998 GCF_049299075.1 Gordonia sp. (in: high G+C Gram-positive bacteria) | reverse complement strand
GAACCCAGCAGCCGGGACACCGGCAGCGGACCGTCGAGCAGAACGGCGCCCTGCGCCGGGCCCGCCGGTACGGGCGGCGCCGCGGGGCTGGGTTGACCCTGCTGCACCAATTCGCTCTGCTGCACCAATTCGCTCTGGTGTGCGGCACCGGCCAGGACGCGACGGCGCAGGTCTTCACATTCGGCCACGGTGAGGTACTTGATCACCAGCTCCGAGTTGGTGCCGCCCGCGGTCTCAACCTTGAGCTCAGCCAAACCCAACAGCTGTGCCAACAGCGGCCGGTTCACATCGACGGCCTGGACGCGGTCGAGCCGCGCGGTCCGGCGCTGGCGCACGACCCACCCAGCGCCGACAGTCAGCTGATCGGCACTCAATTCGTAGAACCGGTGCTTCCAGGAGACGTACGCACCGGCCCCGCCCACGCCGCCAACCACCAGCAGCACGAGGGCGGCGATTCCGACGATCAGCGCCACCGACTTTCCGTCGAGCAGGGCGCCCAGCCCGTTGGCGAGGCTCGGACCGTTGAACAGCGCGACTGCCGCCACGCCCACAAACGCGGCGAGGAATCCGCTGACCGCGGTGAGCGGGTGCACGCGGCGCCGACCGGTGGTGTACCCGGGCTCCGTCGGGTGATCATTCACAGCCCGGCCATCCGCTCCCGCGCCCGCTCGGAGAGGCGTTCGCGCAGCGCCCTGGCCTGTTCACGGCCGAGCCCGTCGATCACCGCATCGGAACCGGCCGAGGCGGTGTTGAGGTGCAGGCTCGCCAGGCCGTACATCCGAAGGAGCGGTCCCTCGCCCAAATCGATGAACTGGATGCGGCCATACGGAACCACGGTCACCTGCCGCCACCAGCGGCCCCGCGCGACGATGAGGTCGTCGGAGTCTTCTCGGTATCGATGCGCACTGACTTGCCGCCCGATGATCCAGTACCACCAGGCGTAGCCGACGAGAGCCAGGGCAGTCAGCGCCCAGAATGCCGGATGGGCGAGAACGGCGAGCACGGCGCCGAGCAGGCCGATCGGTGCGCACAGTGCCGAGGCGGACAGTCGACGGACCGTCGCCAGCTTCGGTGAGACCGGAGTGAGCTGAGGGTTATCGGCATCGAGCAAGTTCAGGCTCATGGCGTCCACCCTACGAGACGGGTGTCCCGCGCCGGTCGACGGTCGAGCGCCTCAGGAGCGCAGCGTGGCCACCAATTCACCGACGACGGCGTCGAGGGCCAGCTTGCGCTGCTCGCCGTTGGTGAGATCCTTCACCTCGATGGTGCGCTCGGCCAGCTCATTCTCGCCGAGCACCAGCGCGATGCGGGCGCCGGAACGGTCGGCGGCTTTCATCGCACCTTTGAGTCCGCGGTCGCCGTAGGCGAGATCGACCGAGATTCCGGCCTGGCGCAGCGCTCCGGCCACCCCCACCAGCTCCGCTTTGGCGGCCGCGCCCAGCGGAACACCGAAGACCTGCACTCGGCCCCGCCCGGCCACGGAGACACCCTCGGCGGCTAAGGCTAGGACGGTGCGGTCCACCCCGATCCCGAAGCCGATTCCGGAGAGGTCCTGCTTGCCACCGATCTGGCGCATCAGGCCGTCGTAGCGGCCGCCTCCGCCGATTCCGGACTGGGCACCGAGGTCGTCGTGGACGAACTCAAAGGTCGTCTTGGTGTAGTAGTCCAGGCCCCGCACGAGGCGCGGGTTCAGTTCGTAAGCGACCCCGAGCCGATCCAGGTCGGCGCGGACCGCCGCGAAATGCTCGCGCGCCGAGTCGCTGAGGTGGTCGATCATGAGCGGTGCGCGGGCGGTCAGTTCCCTGACCTCAGGACGCTTGTCGTCGAGCACACGCAGCGGATTGATCTGCGCCCGCTGCCGGGTCGCCTCGTCCAGATCCAGGCCGAGCAGGAACTCCTGCAGCGCGGCGCGATACTGCGGACGGCACGTGTCGTCGCCGAGCGAGGTCAGCTCCAGTCGGTATCCGGTCAAGCCGAGACGCCGGTAGCCCTCGTCGGCGACGGCGATCACCTCGGCGTCCAGTGCCGGATCGTCGACGCCGATGGCTTCCACACCCACCTGCTGTAGTTGACGGTAGCGGCCGGCCTGCGGGCGCTCGTAGCGGAAGAACGGACCCGCATAGCAGACCTTGACCGGCAGCTGACCGCGGTCGAGGCCGTGCTGGATCACCGCGCGCATCACCCCGGCGGTGCCTTCTGGGCGCAGGGTGACGCTGCGGTCCCCACGGTCAGCGAAGGTGTACATCTCTTTGCTGACGACGTCGGTCGATTCACCGACACCGCGGGCGAAGAGCGCGGTGTCTTCGAAGATCGGCAGTTCGATGTGGCCGTAGCCGGCCCGATATGCGGCCTCGGTCAGGATCTTGCGGACCGCGAGAAAGTCGGCGGATGCCGGCGGGAAGTAGTCCGGAATGCCCTTGGGCGCGGTGAATTCGGCGCTCACAGGCCTCGTCGTCCCTTCATCACGGTCGTCTCTTCTGTAGCGGGGTGCGGGGTGGCCCGCAGGAACGGATTGCCAGCGCGTTCGGCGCCGATCGTGGTCTGCGGGCCGTGCCCGGGCAGCACCAGCGTCTGATCGTCGCGGGTGAGGAGTTGCTCGGAGATCGAATCGAGCAGTTGCTGGTGGCTGCCGCCGGGCAGATCGGTGCGACCGATCGACCCCTGGAAGAGTACGTCGCCGGCAAAACACACCGGTGCTGGACCCGCCTCGGTCGACACCTGCATGGAAAGCAGCACGCTGCCGGGCGAATGGCCGGGCGCATGGTCGACTTTCCAGCGAATGCCAGCCACGTCGAGTTCTTCGTGGTCGCCGAATTCAATGACCTTCTCCGGCTCCCGGAACTTCATGACCCCGATCATGACGGCCAACGCCTTACCCAGGCCCTCTCCCGGGTGGGCGAGCTGGCCGCGGTCGGCCGGGTGGATATACGCCGGAATGGAGAACTCGTCGGCCAACTCCTGGGCGTTCCAGGTGTGGTCGAGGTGCCCGTGGGTCAGGAAAACCGCGACCGGAGTCAGGCTCTGCTCAGCCAGGATGGTGCGCACATTGGGTGCGGCGTCTTGCCCGGGATCGATGATGATCGCCTCGCGGGTGTCCTCATCGGCGACGATGTAGCAGTTCGTCTGGAACATCCCCGAGGGGAAACCGGTCAGGATCACGGCACAGCCTTCCGTCGTGGAAAAAACGCTCGCGGAGAAAACGCTCTCCCCGCAGTATCTCAGGGATGACGTGACTCGTCGCCACCGACGCACCGGTCCACGACCCGGGACCCATCCTGCGATAGCATGGGTCGCCGATGGACCGTTAGGTAGCCGCCGGCGGCAAACACCAGGAGGGTTCCCCGCGTGACCACGAATGAGGAGCGCCGCGAGGCCGCGAAGCGCAAGCTGGAACAGCGACTCGAGGCCGAACGGATGCAGGCGCGCAAACGCCGAATGATGTTGCTGTCCGCCGCTGGCGTGGTGGCTCTGGCCGTGATCGGGACCGCCACCTACTTCGGCTACCGCGGGTGGGATAATTCACGCCGAGTGAACTGCTCGTACAATGAGGCCGCCGATCCGTTCGCCAGCCTGCCCGACACCTTGCCCGAGAACATCCCCGCCGAACAGCGCGCGCAGTATGAAGAACTGTTCGCGGCCTTCCAGCAGGGCAAGAAGCAGCAGCGCACCGCCCCGAAACCGAATGACCATCCGCTCAAGGACGGCACTGTCGCGGTCACTTTCAACACCAATGTGGGGGCCCTACCTGCCACCCTCAACCGCGCCGACGCACCCTGCAACGTCAACGGGGTCATCACGCTGGCCGACAACGGCTACTACGACGACGTCCCGTGCCACGCGATAGCCATGTCTAAGGAGGGCGGCGCACTGCTGTGCGGCGACCCGACCGGTACCGCAGCCAACCAGGGCGGGCCCGGCGGCAACCCCGGCTGGTCGATGCCCGATGAGGCACCCACCGGACTGCAGGCGCACGGCGAGGCCAATCCGATGGATCCAAC
>NZ_JBAQWU010000074.1:0-11115 GCF_049299075.1 Gordonia sp. (in: high G+C Gram-positive bacteria) | reverse complement strand
GTGCGGGCCGTCTGCTGCCCGCCGAAGCTGGCCAAATCATATCGGGTGACCGGCGGACCGGTTAGCGTTGCCGGTCGAGTTTCGCCATCGTGAGCACATCGAGGCGGCGGTCGAGCTCGGCTTCGGTGAGGTCGTCGTTCACCAGACCCCGGTCGATGACCGTCTGCCGGATGGTCTTGCCTTCGGTCAACGCCTGCTTGGCGACGGCGGCGGCTTCCTCATAGCCGATGACGCTATTGAGCGGAGTGACGATCGACGGGCTCGACTCGGCCAGGTGGCGAAGCCGCTCGGTATGGGCGACGAGGCCGGCGATGCAGCGGTCGGCGAACAGTCGGGACACATTGGTCAGCAGCGTGATCGACTCCAGCACGTTGCGCGCCATCATCGGGATGTACACGTTGAGCTCGAAGGCGCCGTTGCCGCCGCCCCAGGTGACGGCCGCGTCGTTGCCGATCACCTGGGCCGCCACCTGCGTCACCGCTTCGGGCAATACGGGATTCACCTTGCCGGGCATGATCGAGCTGCCCGGCTGCAGGTCCGGCAGCGCGATCTCGCCGAGGCCGGTGAGCGGCCCCGAGCCCATCCAGCGGATGTCGTTCGCGATTTTGGTGAGACTCACCGCGACCGTTTTGAGCTGCCCGGACAGTTCCACCAGGCCGTCGCGCGCGGCCTGCGCCTCGAAATTGTTCTGCGCGAGCGCCAAGGCGTCGACGCCGGTGAGGCGCTGCAGTTCGGCGACCACTTTGCTGCCGAACCCGTCGGGGGCATTGAGACCGGTACCGACGGCGGTGCCGCCGATCGGGAGCTCGCCGAGCCGGGGGAGTGTGGCCGCCACGCGCTCGATGCCAGCCTCGACCTGGCGGGCGTATCCGCCGAACTCCTGGCCGAGCGTCACCGGCACGGCGTCCATCAGGTGCGTGCGGCCGCTCTTGACCGTCGTGCGCCACTCCTCGGCCTTGCGCGTGAGCTCGTCGGCCAAGTGCGCCAGTGCGGGGATCAGGCCCGTGACGACGGCCTCGGTCGCGGCGACGTGCGTCGCGGTGGGGAAGGTGTCGTTGGAGCTCTGCGAGGCATTGACGTCGTCGTTCGGATGCACCACGACGCCGTGCTGCGCGCAGATTGAGGCGATCACCTCGTTGGCGTTCATATTGGAGCTGGTACCCGAGCCGGTTTGGAAGACGTCGATCGGGAACTGGTCGTCGTGGCGGCCGTCGGCAATTTCTAACGCGGCGGCGATGATGGCGTCGGCTGTGGTCGCCTCGAGCAGACCCAGGTCCAAGTTGACCTGCGCGCACGCCGCCTTGAGCAGGCCCATCGCCCGGATCTGCGACCGCTCCAGCGGCCGAAACGAGATCGGAAAGTTCTCCACTGCGCGCTGCGTCTGCGCCCGCCACAGGGCGTCGACAGGCACCTTGACCTCGCCCATGGTGTCGTGTTCGATCCGGTACTCGGTCATGGTGCCGCGCCTCCTGCATCAGTGGTTAGGTGAACCTAATTATACGCTGGCGGGTCAAGCGGACCGCGCTGCCGCGAAGCTGAACTTTTGGCATTGCGCGGATTCGTCCGCAGACTGTGACTTACGGTCAGCGGCACCGGCGCCACGATCACCAGGAGAACCATGTCCGAGTCACCCGCCCGTTCGGCCCCGACGCTCAGCGGCCGCACCGTCCTCATCACCGGAGCCAATGGCTTCATCGGGCGGGCTGTCAGCGCCCGACTGCGCGCCCTGGGCGCCCAGGTCCGCGGCGTCGATCTGGTGCCGGACCTCGATCACCAGGTGGTGGCTGGCGACGTCACCGACCCCAGCGGCTGGTCCGACGCACTCACCGGGGTCGACACGGTGATCCATACGGCCGCACTCCTCGGCGGAGCCTACCGACTTCAGGACGCGTGGCGCGTCAACGTTCTCGGCACCAGCCGGGTCCTCAGCGCGGCAATCGACGCCGGCGTCGGCAGGTTCATTCACTTCTCATCGATCGCGGTGTACGGCTTCGACTTCCCGGACGGCGTCGACGAGTCGAGCCCCACCCACGTCAACGGGGACGCTTACACCGACACCAAAATCAATTCAGAAGCCGTTGTCCTCGCCGCACACGCCGCCGGGCAGATCGACGTCACTGTCGTGCGCCCCGGAGATGTGTGGGGGCCCGAGTCGGTGTGGGTTCGATCGCCCCTCGCCGAGTTGAAGAAGCCCACCGGGCTGCCCTTGCCGAATGGCGGAGCCGGCATCTTTTCGCCCGTCTACATCGACAACTTCGTCGACGGTCTGATGCTGATCGTGGCGTCAGGAGAAGCAGCCGGCGAGGTGTTCATTCTCAGTGACGGTGTCGGCGTACCGTGCCGGGAGTTCTTCGGTCACCTGCAACGCATGAGCGGCGGAACGATCCGCACGCTGCCGATGGCGATCGCCGCGCCCCTCGCCGACATCGCGGGACGGATTCTCCGAGCATTCGGTGAACAGTCTGATCTGTGCTCGGGGACGATGGGCCTGCTCAACCGGCCGGGCACCTACTCTATCGAGAAGGCCCGCCGGGTACTCCGATACGAACCACTTGTGACGATCGACGAGGGTATGGCCCACGTCGAGCAGTGGGCCCGCGACAACGGGCTGATCGGCACCTGAGGGGTCAGCGTTCCTTGGAGCGGATCCGGACACCGGAGATGGGGACGCTGACGGCGCCGCCGGGATCGGTGAAGAAATCGTTGCCCTTATCGTCGACGACGATGAAGGCGGGGAAGTCTTCCACCTCGATCTTCCACACCGCTTCCATACCCAGTTCGGGGTACTCGATCACTTCCTGGCTCTTGATGCAGTCCAGAGCCAGGCGGGCGGCCGGGCCGCCGATGGAACCGAGATAGAAGCCGCCGTGCGCATCGCAGGCCTGGGTGACTTGCTTGGAGCGGTTGCCCTTGGCCAGCATCACCAGGGAGCCGCCAGCCGCCTGGAACTGCTCGACGTAGCTATCCATCCGGCCGGCCGTGGTCGGGCCGAACGAACCCGACGCCATGCCCTCGGGGGTTTTGGCCGGACCGGCGTAGTAGACCGGGTGGTTCTTCAGGTACTCGGGCATCGGCTCGCCGGCGTCCAGGCGTTCGGCGATCTTTGCGTGCGCGATATCGCGGGCGACCACCAGCGGGCCGGTCAGCGACAACCGCGTCTTGACCGGGTATTTGCTTAGCTCGGCCAGGATTTCGGGCATCGGGCGGTTCAGATCGACCTGCACCACCTCGCCGCCCTCGATGTCTTCGGCGACGCCGGCATCGGGCATGTACTGCGCGGGATCGGTCTCCAACTGCTCGAGGAAAACGCCGTCGGCGGTGATCTTGCCCAGTGCCTGCCGGTCGGCCGAACAGGACACGGCGATCGCCACCGGGCACGACGCACCGTGCCGCGGCAGCCGGACCACCCGCACGTCGTGGCAGAAGTACTTGCCGCCGAACTGTGCGCCGATCCCGAACGACTGGGTGAGTTTGAAGACTTCCTCCTCCAGTTCGTGGTCGCGGAAGCCGTGTGCCGCCATCGAGCCCTGCGTCGGCAGCTCATCCAGGTAGTGGGCCGAGGCGTACTTCGCGGTCTTCAACGCGAACTCGGCCGAGGTGCCGCCGATCACCACGGCCAGATGGTACGGCGGGCAGGCCGCGGTACCCAGCGAGCGGATCTTCTCGTCCAAGAAGGTGAGCATCTTCTTCGGGTTGAGGATGGCCTTGGTCTCCTGGAACAGGAACGACTTATTGGCCGAGCCGCCGCCCTTGGCCATGAACAAGAACTTGTACTCCGGACCCTTCGGCCCCTGCTCGGTCGCATAGATCTCGATCTGCGCGGGCAGGTTGGTGCCGGTGTTGCGCTCCTCGTAGGTGGTGAGCGGCGCCAGCTGTGAATACCGCAGGTTCAGCTTGGTGTACGCGTCGTACACCCCGCGCGAGAGGGACTCGGCGTCGTCGGCGCCGGTCAGCACGCCTTCGCTCTTCTTGCCCATGATGATCGCGGTGCCGGTGTCCTGACACATGGGCAGCACGCCGCCCGCCGAGATATTCACATTCTTCAGCAGATCCAGGGCCACGAAGCGGTCGTTACCCGAGGCTTCCGGATCGTCGATGATCTTGCGCAGCTGCGCCAGGTGCGCCGGACGCAGGTAGTGGCTGATGTCGTGCATCGCTTCGGCGGTGAGCCGCTGCAGGGCGGCGGGCTCCACCTGCAGGAAGGTGCGGCCGTCGACGTCGAAGGTGGACACCCCCTCGGTGGTGATCAGTCGATACGGGGTGTCGTCGTGGCTTGTGGGCAGCAGATCCGAATAGCGGAATTCCGGGGCATTAGCGGCTTCACTCACGGATTGCATCTTACGGCGACGACCTTCTGACCTGCGCCTTAGCGCATCCTAACTTGAGCCTCGGGCGGAGCGGAGTAGCGTCCCCTACTTGTGGCAGACCTCAACGAGACGGCGTCGACGCTGCACCAGTACGGCGAACTGGTCGGTGTGGCCGCATTCGCGCTGTCCGGTGCGCTCACCGCGGTGCGCCGAAACATGGACATCGTCGGCATCCTGTTGCTCGCGGTGGCCACCGCGCTCGGCGGCGGCATCATTCGCGATCTGATCATCGGCAACACCCCGCCCAATGCTTTCACCGATATGAGCTACGCGGTGGCCGCGCTGCTCGCCGGCGGGGTGATCTGCGTGTGGCACCCGCCGTCGAATGTGATGACCAAATGGTCGCTCGAGGTGACCGACGCGATCGGCCTGGGCCTGTTCGCGGTCACCGGCACCGTGATCGCCCACGAGTGGGGCATGTCGGCGCCCGGTGCTGCGCTGCTGGGCATGACGACCTGTATCGGCGGAGGGGTGATCCGGGACGTGCTCTCCGGCCAGATTCCGACGGTGCTGCGTCCGGGGCAGAATCTATACGCAATCCCGGCGCTGACCGCGGCCGCGGTGGTCGCCGTCCTGCTGCGCTACACCGAGTATCAGCCGTGGATGGGTTTGGCGTGCGCCGCCCTGGCCATCGCGATCCGCATAGGCTCCCTGGTCTTTGGCTGGCACGGTCCGCAGCCTTGGTACATGCGAACTCTGGACGCGCCGGAGAGGTAGCTCAGGAGATCAGCCCACGCTCCCGGGCCACGGCCACCACGCGGGTCCGGCTGGTGACCCCGAGCTTGTCGAAAATGTGCACCAGATGCGACTTCACCGTTGCTTCCGAAATGAACAGTCGTTTAGCGATCTCCCGATTGGAGCCGCCGAAGGCCACCTGCTCGAGGACATCGAGTTCGCGCACAGTCAGTGCCTGGGTGGGGGCGGCCATCCGGTCGAGCAGCCGCGCGGCGATCGGCGGCGCCAGGACCATCTCACCCGCCGCGGCGCTGCGGATGGCGGTCACCAGGGTGTCCGGCGCGGTGTCCTTCAGCAGGTATCCGGTCGCACCGGCGTCGACGGCGCGCACAATATCGGCATCGGACGCGTAGGTGGTGAGGATCAGCACGCGCGGCGGATCGGCCAGTGCGCGGATCCCCTCGGTGGCGACCACGCCGTCGCGACCGCCGGAAGCGGTGCCGTGCAGGCGCAGATCCATCAGCACCACATCGAGCTGTTCGCTACCGGCCAGCGCGATCGCCTCATTCGCATCGGCGGCCTCAGCGACGACGTCCAGGTCGGGCACCGGATCGAGGACGGCCCGCAGGCCGGCGCGGACTACGGGGTGGTCGTCGACCAGCATCACGCGGATCATCAGCGATCTCCTTGATCGAGGGGCAGACACACATGGACGGTGGTGCCGTCGCCGGGTTCGGAATCGACGGTAGCAGTGCCGCCGCACCGTTGAACGCGAGTACGTAGGGCGTCCAGGCCGAAACCGGTGCCCGAGCCAGTTCCCGGGCGGGTTGGGTCAAAGCCGCGGCCGTCGTCGACGACGTCGAGGTGGACTTCGTCGGTCAACGTGGTGAGTGTGACGACCGCCCGTGACGCATCCGCGTGGCGCACCGCATTGGCCAGTGCTTCTTGCGCCGTGCGCAGCAGCGCCGAGCGCAGGGGTTCGACGAGTTCGGGTGGGTCGCCGTGGATGTACAGTTCGGCGGGCAGACCCAGCCGACGCACACGTTCGACGGCGGCACGCAGGCCGTCGGCCAACGGGTCCGGCGCGGCCGCCGGACCCTCAAGACCGCGCAGATAGCCGCGAGTCTGGGCCAGCGCGGCCGTTGCCATCTCCAACGCCGTGACGGTCTGGCGGCGTTGCTGGTCGGCCGGTGAGTTTGCGTCAGTCGCCGAGGCCAGCAGCATAACGATGCTGGCTAGGGCCTGGCCGGCGCCGTCGTGGATCTCGCTGCCCATTCGCGCCCGCTCGGCGATCACCACCGCTTCGCGTTCCTGCTCGACGAGCCGCAATTGCGTTTGCGCCAACTCCTGCGACAGCGCATCGCGGGCGGCGGCGGCATCGACCACCCGGTGCACGGCCTCGGTTACTGCGATCGCGGTGGCGATCCCGATCAGCGGGCCGATCACCGCGCCGACCCCGACCGGGTCGGTGCGCAGTGCGGCAGTTACCGCGACGGCCGCGATCACCAATTCCGCCCCGATGGCCCCAGGCAGCGGGACAAAGTGCCAGCACAACATGGCCAGGACGAAGGCCAGCCAGATGAAGTCGGGGGCGGCGAGGGTGAGTGCCGCCCACCCCGCGATCAGCACCAAGGTCCACGGGGCCGCGCTACCCCGGTGCCGCACCGAGATCGCGAACACGCCGTACAGATACCAGGCGCACAGCGCCGTCGCGCCGACGATCACCGGGACCGCCGAGCCGCCGGCGTTCTGGACGGCGCGGGCCACCCCGACCGCCATCAGCACCGTGAAGAGCAGATGTCCGCCCCACTGCACATAGCGGTCGGCGGTCATCGGCAGCCGGGAGACGGAAGGCACCGCACCATTATCCCTGCCCGGCGAGGCAGGCGGCCTCCAACTTTCGATGGACTCCAGAACAGTGCTTCTGCGCGATTCCGCCGCACCGGTTGATCGCGACAATGAGAGCAACACGAAAAACGGAGGTACCGATGTATATCGGTTGGCGCGAGATCCGCCGCTCGGCGGGCAAGTTTGGACTGATGACCGGGGTGATCGCCCTGCTGTCGTTCATGGTGGTGGCACTGTCGGCGTTGACCGGTGGATTGCAGCAACAGTCGGTGTCGGCGGTACAAGCATTGCCCGGCAGCGGACTGGCCGTCCAGCAGGACGCGACCGGTGCGGCGGCGACCCTGGTCGACAGTCGGCTCGACGCGGCCGCTGTCGAACGGATCCGGGACGCCGACCATGGCGCCGCACCGCTGGGCATCGCGATGTCCGGGGTCGGTGCCGGGGGGATGAGTACGGCAGTGGCCGTATTCGGCCGCGCCGATGCGGCCGCGGGTGTGCGGCTGCGTCCAGACACGGCCCAGACGCTCGGGGTCTCACCCGGCGACGAGGTGACCGTCGGCGGCACGACCGCACGCGTCAGCTCGATCGGCGAGACCGGAATGTTTGCGCATTCGCCGGTCGCCGAGGTGCCGCTGGATCTGTGGCGGCAAGCCGCCCACCGCGACGAGCTGACCGCAATGATCACCACCGGCGCCTTCGGCAATATCCACGGGGTCGCCCAGGCGCAGGGCAGTGCGCGCCTCGACCTGATTCCCGGCTATTCCTCCGAGCACAACTCGCTGCTGCTGATCCAGGGTCTGCTGCTGGTGATCTCGGCGGTGGTGGTCGGCGCGTTCTTCGCCGTCTGGACCAGCCACCGGTTGTCGTCGCTGGCAGTGGTCCGCGCGATGGGTGCGGGCAAAGGTTATCTGCTGCGTGACGGCCTCGGCCAGGCTGCGGTGGTGCTCGGTGTCGGGCTCACCGCGGGTGCGGTGGTCGGTGTGGCCGGGGCCTGGGCAGTGTCGGGCGTCATGCCGATCGCCATCACGGCCAGCGGCGTACTGGTGCCGATTGCCGCGATGGCCGTCCTCGGCCTGGCCGGCGCCACCCTGGCGCTGCGCCCCCTCACTTCCGTCGATCCACTGACCGCACTCAACCGATAAGGACACGACCGATGACTCTGCGACTTTCTGATGTGAACCTGTCCTACCCCGACGGTGAGGACGGCCGCGTGGCCGCCATCGCCGGAGCCAACCTGACCGTGCAACCCGGCCAGGTGACCGCGCTGACCGGGCCGTCCGGCTGCGGCAAGTCGAGTGTGCTCGCGGTGGCGGGCACCCTGATCCGGCCCGATTCGGGACTGGTCGAGATCGACGGCACCGCCGTCGGCGAACTGTCCGAACCCGACCGCGCCCGGATTCGCCGTGATCAGATCGGCTTCGTTTTTCAGAACGACAATCTGCTGCCGGACCTCACGGCCCTCGAGCAGTTGCTGCTCGTCGCGCATCTGCGCGGTGCCCGGCCGTCGCGGCATCGCGCCGAGGCCCGCGATCTGCTGGCGCAGGTGGGGCTGACCGGACAGGAGAACAAGCTGCCCCGGCAACTCTCCGGCGGTATGCGCCAGCGGGTGAACATCGCCCGGGCGTTGATGGGGCAACGCACCGTGCTGCTGATCGACGAGCCGACGTCGGCGCTCGATCAGGAGCGGGGCCGCGCCATCATCGAGCTGATCGTGCGGCTCGCCCGCGAACGGGACCTGGCCGCGCTGCTGGTGACCCATGACCTGGCCACTCTGAACGTCGGTCAGGCCGGTGGTGTCGACGGCCTCGTGCGCATGCTCGACGGCAGGCTCGAAGACCGGGCATTGGTTAGCTGAGCGCCAGCCGGTCCGGTCTCAGAGATCGAGGCGGGCGTATTCGCGCAGCTTGGTGGTCTGGTGCACGGCCTCGATCCGACGGATGGTGCCGGACTTGGAGCGCATCACCAGCGAGCGGGTCGTGGCACCGTTGGAACGGTAGGTGACCCCGCGCAGCATGTCGCCGTTGGTCACGCCGGTGGCGCAGAAGAAGGAGTTCTCGCCGCGCACCAGAATGTCGTTGGTGAGCACCTGGTCCAGATCCAGTCCGGCGGCGGTGGCCTTGGCCCGCTCCTCGTCGCTGGTCGGCCACAGCTTGCCCTGGATCTCCCCGCCCATGCATTTCATAGCGACCGCCGAAATGATGCCCTCCGGGGTGCCGCCGATACCCATCAGCATGTCGACCGAGTTGCCGTCGTCGGCGGCGGCAACCGCACCGGCCACATCGCCGTCGGAGATCAACCGGATTTTGGCACCGGCCTCACGGATTTCGCGGATGAGGTCGGTGTGGCGGGGACGGTCCAGCACGACCACGGTGAGGTCGGCGACGTCGATACCTTTGGCGGCAGCGACCGAATTGATGTTCCAGGACACCGGCTTCTCGATGTCGATGGCACCCTTGGCGTCCGGACCGACGGCGATCTTGTTCATATAAAAGACGGCGGAGGGGTCGTACATGGTGCCGCGCTCGGACACCGCGATCACCGCGATGGAGTTCGGGCGGCCCTCGGCCATCAGTGTGGTGCCGTCAATCGGGTCGACGGCGACGTCCACCTCCGGGCCCTCGCCGTTGCCCACTTCTTCGCCGTTGTACAGCATCGGGGCTTCGTCCTTCTCGCCCTCGCCGATCACCACGACGCCGCGCATCGAAACGGTGGACAGCAGCTCGCGCATCGCGTCGACCGCCGCGCCGTCACCGGCGTTCTTGTCGCCGCGACCCACCCAGCGGCCTGCGGCGAGCGCGGCGGCTTCGGTGACGCGCACCAGTTCCATAGCGAGGTTGCGGTCCGGTGCTTGCTTCGACATCGTCGTCGGCTCCTAGCGTTGTAGCGAGAGATCGCCTTGATTCTGTCATGAACGACGATTCGTGTGGGCCGCGCCCCGACTGCGATACTGGGCGCCATGGCGGAGAAGAAACCTCGCATCCTGAACGACAGCAGGGACATGGTCTGGTCGATCATCCCGTTGCTGGTGATCTGCGTGATCATCGCGGGCATCGCGGGCAGTTGTTCGTGGGGCTTCGGCACTGACGCCGCGAAGCAGTCGATCCCCAGCTTCGACAGCGGGGCCGCCTTCACCGCCGACGCGCGCACCTTGCCGTTCGAAATCCGGGAGCCGGCGGTACCCGCCGGGTGGCAGTCGAATTCCGGTACGACGACGACGGTCGGCAATTCGCTGACCAGCAACGTCGGCTGGATTACCGAGTCGGGCAACTTTGTGCAGCTGAGCCAGTCGCAGGCCACCGAAGAAGGATTGGTTCGCAACCTGGGTGGTGATGGGGTGCTGGGCACCGGCACGGCCGAGGCCGGTGGCCGTACGTGGATCACCTACGCCAACGAGTCGGAGGATCGGCTCGTCTGGATCACCGATCTCGGTAACGTCCGGATCGGCTTGCTGGGCCGCGGTGACAATCCGCCGCTGGATGTGCTGGCCACCGCCACGCTCCGCGCGCAGCCGCTGGCCAAGTAGCCCTTCTCTGGGGGCGGCCTGAAGCTCAGGGGGTGGCGTCGAGGGTCTTTTCGATGCGTTCGGAGGCACCCTGGAGTTGGGTCAGGCAGTGCTTGGCCAGGGCTTCGCCGCGCTCCCACAGGGACAGGGACTCGTCGAGGCCCAGACCGCCGTGTTCGAGCGTGCCGACGACCTGGGCGAGTTCGTCCCGGGCGGCCTCGTAGCCGAGTTCGGCCACCGGGATGGGCTCGATGTCGCTCACGACTGATCTCCTTCTTCCGTGACGGCGGCGTGCACGGCGCCGTCGGACACCCGAATGCGCACGCGTGCGCCGGGTGGCAATTGGTCGGTGCTGCTGACTGCGTGTGGTCCGTCGGGTTCATCGATCCGCTGCACGACGGCGTAGCCGCGGGCCAGCGTCTGGGCCGGTCCCAGGGTTGCCAGCCGAGCCGAGAGCTGCGTCAGATGATGGCGCTCGACAGTCACGTGGTGCGTCTGACTGCGGCGCAGGTCGGTGCGCAGGCGCCGCACCGCTTCGCGCTGGGTCTCGATGAGTTGCTGCGGCCGGGCCAGCACCGGCCGGGCGCGCAGGCCGTCGACGATCCGCTCCTCGCGGGCCACCCAGTTGCGCAGGGCGTGCGCGCTGCGGGTCCGCTGGGTTTCGAGCATGGCGCGTTCGGCCGCGACATCGGGCGCCACCTGCTTGGCCGCATCGGTGGGGGT
>NZ_JBAQWU010000073.1:0-1739 GCF_049299075.1 Gordonia sp. (in: high G+C Gram-positive bacteria) | reverse complement strand
GGCCCGGGTCGGGCGAGCAATGGGACCTGAGCGCGGTCGGCGAGCACGCCCCCGCCGGGCGGTGGCTGCTGGCTGGCGGACTGCGCCCGGATAACGTCGCCGCGGCCATCGCGCAGGCGCAGCCATGGGGTGTGGATGTCTCGAGCGGGGTCGAGTCGGCACCCGGAGTGAAAGACCCGGTGAAGATTCGGGAGTTCCTTTCGGCAATCCGCTGATCGGCGCGCCGCCACGGGTTTAGCCTTCGGACATGGCCCAGAAGCAGGACGCCCAGGCGATCGTCGATGCGCTCGGTGGTGCTGGCAACATCACCCACCTCACGCACTGCGCCACGCGGCTGAGATTTGAACTCGCGGACTCGGAGAACGTCGACAAAGCGACCGTCGAGGCCATTCCGGTGGTCCTGGGCGCCGTCCCGCAGGGCGCCGGGCATTACCAGGTGGTGATCGGCGGCGGCGTCCAGGACGTCTACAACGACATCATGGCGCTGCCCGCCATGGCCAAGGCCGGATCCGGCAGCGATGCCGACGCGGTCAAGGCTGCCGCCCGGGCGCAGGGCCCGCGCGGCAAGATCAGCTGGATCGACGGCCTGTTCGAGTTCCTCTCCGACTCGTTCCGGCCAGTCCTCGGCGCACTACTCGGCGCGTCGCTGTTCATCACCTTCATGTCCCTGATGGCGACGCTCAACGTGATCCCCGCCTGGAACGACCCGACGGCGCCGCCGCTGTCGCCGTCGTGGACGTTCGTCAACCTAGCGTGGCAGTGTATTTTCGTCTTTCTGCCACTGATGATCGCCTATAACGCCTCAAAGAAGGTCGGCGCCGATCCGTGGGTCGGTTTCGGCATCATGGCCGTGCTGATGCTGCCCGGGTTCATCGCTTTCAGCGAGAACGCCACCCAGCACACGATCTTCGGCTTCGACGTGCAGACCATCGAGGTTTTCGGTCTGCCGCTGACCATCAACGATTACAGCTCACAGGTCTTCCCGCCGCTGCTGATGGCGGCGCTTCTCGGGCCGCTGTACAAGTTCCTCAAAAAGCTCATCCCCGCCAGCGTGCACCTGGTCTTCGTACCGTTCCTGGCGATGCTGATCATGATCCCGGTCACTGCATTCTTGATCGGCCCGATCGGCGTCTACGCTGGCGCCGCACTGGGTGACGGGCTCAAGGCGGTCAACGACTTCTCGCCGTTCATCTTCGCCATCGTCATCCCGATGGCCTACCCGTTCATGGTCCCGTTGGGTCTGCACTGGCCGATCAACGCGATCATGCTGATCAACATTCAGACCTTGGGCTACGACTTCATCCAAGGCCCCATGGGTGCCTGGAACTTCGCGTGTTTCGGCGCCACCGCCGGCGTGCTGGTCCTGGCGTGGCGGCAGAAGGATCTCCAGATGCGCCAGACGGCGACCGGTGCGCTCACCGCCGGGCTGCTCGGCGGCATCTCCGAACCGTCGCTCTACGGCATCCATTTGCGCTTCAAACGGATCTATCCACGCATGCTGGTCGGCTGTTTTGTGGGCGGTCTGATCATCGGTATCGGCGGCGGCGTCACCACCAACGCCTTCGTGTTCACGTCGCTGCTGACCATTCCGGCCTTCAGCAATATGTTCCTCTATATGGGCGCCGTGCTCGCCGCATTCTTCACCGCGATGGTCCTGATCATCCTGTCCGGCTATCGCTCCCCCGAGGAGCAGGCAGAGTTCGAGGCGATGCAGGCCGCGGACGCTGCCGCTGCCGCCG
>NZ_JBAQWU010000072.1:0-1609 GCF_049299075.1 Gordonia sp. (in: high G+C Gram-positive bacteria) | reverse complement strand
CCACCAGACGGCGTCGCGATGACCGTCGGCGCGCTCACGTCCGTGCCGAAAGGTGCGCTGGCGCAGCACCGGCAGTCGGCGGCGCAGGTCGATCAGTCGGCGGACGACGTCGAACAACTCCGTGTCGGG
Source organism: Gordonia sp. (in: high G+C Gram-positive bacteria) (assembly GCF_049299075.1). Taxonomy (GTDB): domain Bacteria; phylum Actinomycetota; class Actinomycetes; order Mycobacteriales; family Mycobacteriaceae; genus Gordonia. Next base: position 1,480 of record NZ_JBAQWU010000072.1, on the reverse strand, counting down.
AGCCGACCAGTCGATCCAGCCGATCGGATTGTCCTGGGCGTAGGCGTTGTTGTTGCCGTCCTGGCTGTTCCCGATCTCATCGCCGGCCAAGAGCATCGGGACACCCTGCGCCACCAGCAGCGTCGCCAGCATGCCGCGGACCCGCCGGTCGCGGGCCTGGCCGATCAGCGGATCGTCGGTCGGCCCCTCGACACCGAGATTGTCCGAATGGTTGTCGTTGTGACCGTCGCGGTCGTCTTCGCCGTTGGCGGCGTTGTGTTTGTGCTCGTACGACACCAGATCGGCGAGAGTGAAGCCGTCGTGCGCGGTCACGAAGTTGATCGACGACGTCGCCGACCGCGCGGAATGATCGAAGACGCTCGCCGAGCCGAGCAGGCGGGAACCGAGATCGGCGTCGCCGAGGGTGACCTCGCCGCGCCACAGCCGCCGGATGTCGTCGCGGAATCTGTCGTTCCATTCGCTGAACGGGTGGGGGAAGTGCCCCAGCTGGTAGCCGCCGGGCCCGAGATCCCAGGGCTCGGCGATCAGCTTCACCCCGGCCAGCACCGGATCTTGCTGCACGGCGGTGAAGAACCGGCCGTCGGGCGTAAAACCGTCGTCGGTGCGACCCAGCGTCGTGGCGAGGTCGAAGCGGAATCCGTCAACGCCGAACTCGGTCGCCCAATACCGCAGACTGTCGAGGACGAGCTGCAGCACCGGCGGTCGGTCGACGGCCAGCGTGTTGCCGGTACCCGTATCGTCGACGTAGCGGCGCCCATCCTGGTCCAGGCGGTAGAACGTACGGTTGTCCAGACCGCGCAGGGACAGGGTCGGGCCCCGCTCGTCACCCTCGCCGGAATGGTTGTAGACGACGTCGCAGATCACCTCGATCCCCGCCTCGTGCAAGGTGTGGACGAGGGCCCGGAACTCGGCGCGCGCATCGGTGTGGGCGTACCGCGGGTCGGGCGCGAACCACCCGATCGGCTGGTAGCCCCAGTAGTTCGTCAGGCCCTTGTCGACGACGTACTGGTCGTCGAGGAAGGCCTGCATGGGTAGCAGCTCGACGGCGTTGACGCCCAGTGCTCTCAGGTGCTGGAGAATCGCCGGATGCGCCATACCCGCGTAGGTGCCGCGAAGCTCGGGCGGCACGTCGGGGTGGGCGGCGCTGATGCCTTTGACGTGCGCCTCGTAGATGATCAGCTCGGACAACGGGTGGCCGGGCCGATTCGCGCGCGGATCGGGTCCGGGCACGCTGGCGGCGACGATGCCCTTCGGCACGACTGCTGCGCTGTCGCGACGGTCGATCAGCTGTGCACCGTCGGGTCCGGTGGTGAATCCGGACATCAGCCCATCTGAGCGCAGCGGCCCGTCCAGCGCGCGGGCGTACGGGTCGACCAGCAGTTTGGCGGGGTTGAATGGTCGTCCGTCGCCGGGATCGTCGGGGCCGTGGGCGCGCAGACCGTACCGCGTGCCCGGCGCGATCCCGGCAATGTGGGCATGG
>NZ_JBAQWU010000071.1:0-11323 GCF_049299075.1 Gordonia sp. (in: high G+C Gram-positive bacteria) | reverse complement strand
CTACCGCGCAGCCCGTGAGCGCCGAAGCCGCCCCCGTGGCCGCAGCCAATTCCGCGACTACCACGTCCGCCGCCGTAGTCGCAGCTACCGCCCCCTCCCTCGCGCAGTTCCAGTCCGACCTGGCGGTGCTGCGTAGCGGCGCATCGAACCGGGCGAAGGGCGAGCTCCTTGAGGGCGGAGCGCCGGCTGCGGCCACCCTCGCCAAGGTGCTGAACTATGGCAAGCAGTTTGAGCCGATGGGGATGGGCTATCGCCTGGTCGGCCCGGTGAAGCCGAATGGCACCACGGCCACCGCGCGTCTGGAGTTGTACGCCCCCGGCTATCAGTCGAACTATCTGCCCATGACCTTCGTGTGGAAAGACGGGCGCTGGAAGCTCACCAACGAGTCGGTGTGCGAGCTGGCTTCCTTCGCGCAGGTTCCCTGCAACGTCCGGTGACGGGACCGGGCTACTCCGAATTGGCGGCGCGTTCGAGCTCCGGGCGCATCTGATCGAGCAAATACGGGATGGACAGTGGGCTGGGCTGGTTCAGGCCGGTGATCTCGGCGACGCTGAGGTTGGCGACAGCCCCATCGCGCACCGCCGACAGGTTTGCGTAACCGGGCAGCTTGCGGAGCTCGGTCCTCAGCGCGTCGGTCTGCGCGGTGATCGCCAGGAAGTCCGACTCAAGCAGGGGCACGTTTTCGGTAGAGATTGGGAAGCGGGGCTGTCGCTGGGCAGCGTACGCAGCGGCGATCTTCGGTGCGACCTTCATGCCGAGCTCGGTGAACAGGAGCCCGGCAGCGTCGTTCGGGTCGGCCATCACCTGGATTTGATCGCTGGAGAACATGTACGCCAATGCGTAGGCCTTACCCTTCAGTCCGGGCAGGTCCGCCTTCACCTGACTGATCTTGCCGTTGACTCGGTCGATGATCTCCTTGGCCAGGCCGGTGCGGTGGGTGACGGTGCCGAACAGTGTCACCAAGTCCGCCCACTTGTCCACTTGCTGACCGGAGACGCCGGGGATGGTCGGCGCGAGCTCCCGGATCTTGGCGAAAGTCTCCGGCTGTGCGGTGGCCATGAAGCCTTCGGCCAGGATCAGGTCCGGTTTGGCTTTGGCGATCTCGGCGACCAGGTTGTCCATGGCCAGCGGTGTGGACCGCTCCAGCTTGACGCCCACCCACGGTGCGGGCGTGCCGCCGAGCATCGCGGCCTGGTCAAGGTAGGCGACCGGGGTGACGCCGAAGGCGAGCGCGGTGTCGGTCCACTGTGCGCCGAGCGTGACGATCCGCTTCGGGGTGTGCTCGATGGTGACCGGGCCCTGTGGTGTGTTCACTTGCACCGGGCCGCCGTCCCCACCGGCTTCGTCCGGGGCGCTGCAGGCGCTGACCGCCAGCATTACCGAAAGCAGGAGCGCGACGGATGCGGTGGCACGACGGACGACCCGAGTTATCATAGGCATACCTTACCTATCGATCGGTGGGCTGGTCGTTCGGGTTCGTGAGCGATCTGGGGAAATCAGGACAGGTCGAGCACCAGGGGCGCGTGATCGCTGGCGCCGTCGGCGCCGCGGGCGGTGCGGTCGATGAAGGCGTCGTGGACGCGGTCGTCGAGGGCGGGCGAGCAGAGTGTGAAATCGATCCGCATACCCTGATTCTTGGCGAACCGCCCGGCGGTGTAGTCCCAGAAGGTGTACGTATCCGGTCCGGGGGTGAAGGGTCGGGCGCTGTCGACGTAGCCGGCCCGGCCGAATTCGGCGAAGGCGGCGCGTTCGGGTGGGGTCAGATGGGTGCGGTCGATGAAGAAGTCGCGATCCCAGACGTCCTCGTCGCGCGGCGCGACGTTCCAGTCGCCGGCCAGCGCGATCTGCGCTGCCGGATCGTGGCCGAGTTCGAGTCGAGTCACATTCGCTAGCGCGTCGAGCCAGGCCAGTTTGTAGCGGTAATGCGGATCGTCGACCCGCCGACCATTGGGTACGTACAGGCTCCACACGCGGACACCGCTGCACGTCGCCGAGATCGCGCGGGGCTCGGGCGCCTCGCCGGGCCGCAGCGAGGGTTGACCGTCGAACCCGATGTGCACATCGTCGAGGCCGATGCGTGAGGCGATGGCGACGCCGTTGTAGCCGCCGTCGCCAGCCATCGCGACGTCGTAGCCCTCAGCGAGGAAGCTCATCAGCGGGAACTCGTCGTTGCGGCATTTGGTTTCTTGCAAAGCGATCACGTCGATCGCGTGCCGCGTCATCCACGCGACGACCTGCTCCGAGCGTGCCCGGATCGAGTTGACGTTCCAGCTGGCTAGCCGCATGTGCTCAATCCTTCTCGTCGGGAACCAGGATGACCGATTCGGCGCCGACGGCGACCCATCGTCGGCGCAGAGACTTCAGGTGCCTGGCATCGGTGTGCAGTATCAATCCGAACGCTAGCGGGTGCGGGCGGTCGGCGCCGTAGGCGTTCGGGGTGCGGTACAGGTCGCGGTAGACGCTTTGCTGCTGCGCGAAGTACGCGAGGTCGTCGGCGTCGGCATCGGCCAGGAATTGCTCCGCGTGGTCGACGACGGTGAGCACGCCGCCGGGCGCCGAGCCGGTCGCGGTCTGCTGCGGCGGAACCTGGCCGTCGAGATCGCCGAAGCAGTCGTCGAAGGAGGCCCAGCTCAGCCAGAAATAGTCGGGAAAATTCCAGGCTTCGGCGTACTCGCGCAGTAGCCCATCGCGGGTGCGCATGGTGGCCCCGTCCAGGTGTCGCACAAGGACTCCGTGCTCGATATCGCGCGGCAGGATCACCGGTGCGGCCGTCACCGCCACGGCGGGCGCGCCGTCGATCGTCGCCCGCAGAAACTCGCTCAGCGTGGTGCTCAACGTGCGGGCCCCCTGATCTGAACGACGCTCCGGTAGTGGTCCAAGGTGTACCAGGCCGAACCGTCCTGCGCGGTGATGATCCGCTCCGCATCGCGACCCTTCCCGCGCTGCTTCGGATTCACATCCCACTCCTGGAAGCGCAGTCGCTCGCCGCTGGCGCCAGTCGGCGGCAGTAGTCCTTCGCGGTTACCGAACTGGCGGCCGCCCTGGGTCCCCGGGGCGTGTGCCGCGTCCGGCCACTGGTGCGCGTCGATCAGGGCGAGGGTCACGGCGACCCGCTCGGGAACGGCGGCTGCAGTCGCCGACTTGCCCTCCTGATCCGACCCCGAGCTCAGGAACCACGTGGCGAGCAGGACGACGATCAGGATCAGGGCACTCGCCGCGGGCACGAGTGCGCGGCGTCCGGGAGGACGGGCTTCGGTAGACATCGTGGTTAACGGTATTCGACGATCAGCACAGTTCCCGAAAATCCTCGCCAACGGGGCGCTCAGCCCGCTGCCAGCTCGATCATCAGGAAGGTGTGGTGCAGGCCGAATCCGCTCTCACGTAACCGCATTCGCTCGTCCAGATCGCCGCCGGACACCTCGACCACCTCGTCGTTGTTGGTGAGGACCTCGTATTCCTGTGCCGGGCCGGGGAACTCCGCGCTGCGCAGCAGTCGTTCGGGAACGATCACGCGGGGGGTGCTTCCGCGTTCGGTGTACCAGGCGCGGATCTTCTCCAGTGCGCCCGCGTTCGCGCCGAACTCCAGCGGGACCGCGGCGTTGGCGCGCACGGCGGACGAGTCTGGCGAGTGCAGCACGGTCCAGCCGTCGAGGGTCGCCGTCTCGGCGGCGCCCACGGCGTCGGTCAGTCGGCGTTCGACGGCCCGGACCTCGGTGTTGCGCACCGTTCGCGCGGACAGTTGACGGATTGCGGTGATCGCCGCGACCGGCACCTGCTCCAGGACGCCGTCGCGTTCGATGGACAGCGCCGCGGTGTCGGAGCTGCGGAGAAATCCGGTGATGTCCGAGAGGCTTGGCGCACGAGTGAACGACGGATTGGAGCCGCTCGCCGCGCGCCAGTCATCCGGACCGCCGGCGCCGAGTCGGTAGCGGACGACGACGCGATCTCCGGGCAGCGGTTGCACGACGGATGTCCCGGGTTGATCAGTCGTCGTGACCGAACGGATCGGCCACCGCGCCGGGCAGCCAGGAGAGTCCCGGCACACCCCAGTCATTGCGTTTGATGGCCTTCTTGGCGGCCCGCGCGTTGCGGCCGACCAGCACGTCGACGTAGAGGAAGCCGTCCAGATGGCCGGTTTCGTGCTGCAGCATACGAGCAAAGAAGTCGGTGCCCTCGATCTCGACGGCGTTGCCGTCGCGATCGGTGCCGCTCACCTTGGCCCAGTCGGCGCGCCCGGTGGGGAAGCCCTCACCCGGCACCGATAGGCAGCCCTCGTCGTTGTCATCGGGGTCCGGCATGGTCTCCGGGATCGCCGAGGTCGACAGCACCGGATTGATCACCTCACCGCGCCGGCGGGAGGGGCCGTCGGGGCAGTCGTAGACAAACATCCGTAGCCCAGCGCCGACCTGGTTGGCGGCGAGCCCGACCCCGTTGGCGGCGTCCATGGTCTCGTACATATCGTCGAGCAGTTCGACGATCTCGGCGCTGGGGCGCCCGGCGTCGTCAAGGTCGACGGGGGTGGTCGGCTGGTGCAGCACTGGTTCGCCGACAATGCAGATGGGGAGAATCGCCATAGTGCGCAGTTTACTGCTGACCAGGAAACCGTTGCCGCGCCGGTGAGTCATCGTCGCGACTACCGGCGCGGCGTGATTAGATACTCACCGAAGCACACAGCTGTCATTTCCCCGAGCGCTACGAAAGGGACCCACCGGTGTCGAACGGCGCAGCCGCAGAGCAGCAGTCGGTCCAGCCTGACCCGCATGAGGTCGGGGCGGATGGGTTGACCCGCCGCGAGCACGACATCCTCGGGTTTGAGCGGCAGTGGTGGAAGTACTCGGGCTCCAAGGAAGAAGCGATCAAGGAGCTCTTCGGCTTGTCGGCCACGCGGTATTACCAGGTGCTCAACGCGCTTGTCGACCGCCCCGAGGCGTTGGCCGCCGATCCGATGCTGGTCAAGCGTCTCCGTCGGCTGCGTGCGTCCCGCCAGAAGGCGCGGGCCGCGCGGCGACTCGGGTTCGACCTCACCTGACGCGGCTCCGGGTCTGGCGTGGGTTAGAGTTGCCGTGATGAATCCTGACCGCGAAAACAATCACCTGCCTCTGCGCGCGGGGGCCATGCTGCTGCTTGCTGTGGCCGTGGTGGCGCTGCTGCTCGGCATCAAGTCCTGCTCGGACAGCGGTAAGGAAACTGCCCACGACAAGCTCGCTGGGCAGAATGTGCCGACCGAGACCGCCGCTACGTCCGCGGCCGCGACGTCGTCTGCGGCGGGTTCGTCGACGGCGCAAGCCTCGTCGATCACCCTCTGCGTCATCAACGCGGGTACCGCTAAAGGCCTAGCCGCCGAGGTTTCCGGTGAGCTGAAGTCCGCAGGCTTCACCATTGGCACCGAACCCGGCAACCTGTCGACAGCCACCATCACCGAGAACACCGTCTTCTACCCCGCAGGCCAGGAAGATCAGGCGAAGCAAGTCGCCGCGGCCGTGCCGGGTGGTGCGACCACCGACGAACGGCCGTCCGCTTTCGCGCCGTGCGCGGGGGAGATCGCCGTTATTGTTGTCAACAAATAAGACCCAAATTTCTGCCCAGCCAACCAGCCAACCAGCCTCAGCCGAAGGAATGCCATGACTGCCAGCCTCACCTCCACGACGAAGCGCGTGCTCGCTACCCTCGCTGCCGCGGGGATCGCCGGTGTGGCCCTGACGGCCTGCACCCCTGATGAGCATGCCTCGGACGTCCCGGGCACTACCCCGCCGGTCATCACCGGCCAGCAGGCGATTCCCGGTGACCTGGTGAACGCCGATGGGGTGGCGGCCCCGGCCGGCTCGGCGGTCGGCACTGTCGCGCTCCTGAGCTCGGCGGGCGACAACATTGGCGCAGCCAGCTTTGTCAGCGCCGAGAACAGCACCACCATGAACCTGCGCGTCTCGGGGGCGACCCCGGGGCAACACAAAGTTGAGGTGCGCTCGGGAAACAGTTGCGTCACCCAGAAGCGGGAAGGCACAGTCGGCGGCGATGCCACTGTCGAAACCACCTCCGGTTTCACTGGCACCGGTACCGTGATCGCCGGCGGTGCGCTGCCCGGTGTCTTCGTCGACGAGCACACTAACGGCACGGCGCGGCAGACCGTCAACCTGAACGCCAGCGAGCTGGACGGCAAGACCCTGGTCCTGGTGACCGGCGATGTCGTGACCGCCTGCGGCGTCATCATGGCGAACTAGCCTGCGGTCGTCGATGAACCGGCCGGCACGGTTCGATCCGATCGCGTTCCGGGCGTCGCCGGAAGCCACCCTCGGCGTCGAGTGGGAGCTCGCACTGGTGGACCCGCGCACCCGGGACCTGGTCAACGCCGCCGATCCGCTGTTCGAGCTGATCGCCGCCCGCGGGCTGTCCCGCTCCACGCAGATCCACAAGGAACTGCTGCGCAACACCGTCGAGCTGGTGACCGGTATCTGCCGGACCACCGGGGAGGCGATGGACGATCTGGGCGCCACCCTGGACCAGGTTCGCGGCGTCACCGCCGAACTCGGGATCAACCTGTACGGCGCAGGCACGCATCCGTTCGCCGAATGGTCGGGGCAACAGCTCACCGAGGGCAGTCGGTACGCCGAGCTCATCGAACGCACCCAATGGTGGGGCCGCCAGATGCTGATCTGGGGGGTGCACGTCCATGTCGGCATCGACCACCGCGACAAGGTTTTGCCGATCTTGTCGAGCTTGCTCAACTATTACCCGCACTTGCTGGCGCTTTCGGCGTCGTCGCCCATGTGGGCCGGGCAAGAGACCGGGTACGCCAGCAATCGGGCGATGATGTTCCAACAATTGCCGACCGCCGGTCTACCTTTCCAGTTCGGGGAGTGGACCGAATTCGAGGCCTTCGCGCATGACCAGAAGAAGACCGGCATCATCGATCACCTCAACGAGATTCGCTGGGATGTGCGCCCCTCACCGCAGCTTGGCACCATCGAGGTGCGTGTGTGTGACGGGGTGTCCAACCGCGCCGAACTCGCCGCGCTCGTGGCCTTGACGCACTGTCTCGTTGTCGATCTGAACCGAAGGCTGACCGCCGGCGAGGAACTGCCGACAATGCCGCCGTGGCTGGTGCAGGAAAACAAGTGGCGCGCCGCCCGGTACGGGCTGGAGGCCATCATCATTCAGAACGCGGACTGCGATGAGCGGTTGGTGACCGACGATCTGGCGGACCTTCTGGTCCGGCTGGAACCGGTCGCCGCCGACCTTGGCTGCACCGCCGAGCTCGCTTCAGTCGCCGATATTCTGGTGCGCGGCGCGAGCTACCAGCGGCAGCGCGCCATCCATGAGGCCGCGGGCGACCTGCGCGCCGTCGTCGATTCGGTAGTCGCCGAACTCGCTTAGCTGGACCGGTGGGCCGTATCGTCGGCCGTATCGTCGTGACACTGCACGCAGAGATCGGACTCGTTCATCACGTTCTGCGTGGCGCGCTGTTCGCGGTAGGCGAGGCGACCCACACGCTGCGCGATCACCGGCGCGGTGATCAGCATGAACAGCGCGGTGAGGATCAGCATGCCGCCGTCCGGATGCCCGGAGATACGGATCAGCGTGCCGAGAAGAACCAACGTCATGCCGAAGGTCTGCGGTTTGGTGGCCGCATGCATTCGCGACAGGGTGTTGGGGAAGCGGACAATCCCGATCGCGGCGGTCAGCGCCATCAGGCTGCCGGTGAGGACGAAGACGGCGGAAATGATCTCGGCAACCATCATTCGTCATCCCGTACTCGGAAGCGGGCGACCGAAATGGACCCGATGAAGCTGACCAGTGACAACGACACAATGGCCGGCACGATGGTGGTGTCGTAGGTGGCGGCCACCCACACCGCCAGACCGCAGATGATCAGTGCGATCAGGGTATCGATGCCGACCAGACGGTCGAGGGTGCTGGGGCCGCGCAGCGCCCGGAACAGGGTGAGCAGGACCGCGGTCAGTAGCAGGGCCGCCGCGACGGTCCAGACGACGTTCATGAGTCCTTCTCCTTCTGCTTGCGACGTTTGCGGATCTGTGCGCCGTCGGCCACCCGCTGTCGATCGGTGTAGGGGACATGGTGGTAGTCGTCGTCGATACCGTGGTAGGGGCTCGGATGCCATTCGCTGTCGCGCTCGAAGGCCCGGATGAACTGTCGTTCCACATACGCCATCTGCTTGGCGAAATGGTCCACTTGCTTCTGTGTGCGCACGTCGAAGACGTGGACGTACAGGATGCGGTGCACATGATCGATCTCCACGACCATGGTGCCGGGCACCAGGTTCAGGTAGTTCACCGCCAGCGTGAGGACCAGGTCCGATTTAATGGCCAGGTGCACCCGGACCACGCAGCCCAGCGGAGGCGGTCCAGGCCGGATCGCAGCCCAGGCCACCTGCGCCGAAGAGATGAAGAAGTTCCACAGCATGGAGACGAGCAGATTGAGGGCGGCCAGCGGGTGCAGGCGGCCCTCCACCGGGACGCGCGGCAGCGGCAGCACACTCATCACGATGATGCCGATGATCACGCCCATCACGATGTTGCCCCACGACACCTTGCCCCAGAGCAGCACCCACACCCCGGTGAGCCAAAGCAGACCCCAGGCTCGGACCCCAAACTCCCGCAGGTCGCTGCCCATCCAAGTGGGCATGCGCAGGTGATTGACCAGCCAGACGATTGCCGTCGTCAATGGCCACGCGAACAGAAGAATACTCTGCCGCCACAGGTTGCCGAAGAAGGCCGGGATCGGGCGTTTACCGGCAGGCTTGGCGTGCGGGCGGTCCCGGTATGGGGTATTGCTCATTTCGCACATCCCAGAACCGCGCTGATATAGGCGCCGCAGGTACCCGGCTCGCGGATGAGGTTGTCAGCGGCGTCATCGGTGAAACCGAAGATCGGCCCGGCCCACACGGTTAGCGCCAGACCGACACCGATCATCGCAGCGGTCGGCAGCACCATGGCCGGCGGCATCCGGCCGACGTCCTCGCGCTCGTCGAGCAGCACATCCTCACCTTCGGGAACGAGCGCCGACGCGGTGCTGTTGGTGAGGCCGCCTTCCGGGGCGTCGGCGCGCGGCCGCCAGAACGCCTTGGTCCAGACGCGGGCCACTACGTACAGGGTCAGCAGGCTGGTGATCACCGCGCCGGCCACCAGCAACCAGGCCAGGACCGAACCGTCGCGCACGCCGCCTTCGAGCAGCGCCACCTTGCCGATGAATCCGGAGAACGGCGGAATACCGCCGAGGTTCAGGGCCGGGATCAAGAAGAGGACGGCCAGTACCGGGCTGGCGATCAGACCGCCGAGTCGGCGCAGTGATGCCGACCCAGCCTGCCGTTCGATCAGCCCGACCACCAGGAACAATGAGGTCTGCACCAGAATGTGGTGGGCGACGTAGTAGATGGCCGCCGAGACCGAGATCTGCGAGCCGACCGCGATACCGAAGATCATGTAGCCGATATGGCTGACCAGAGTGAACGACAGTAGACGTTTGATATCGGACTGGGCGATCGCACCCAGAATGCCGACCAGCATGGTCAATAGGCCGGCGACCATCAGGACGTTGTCCAGTGAGCCGCCCGGGAAAAGCAGTGTGTTGGCGCGGATAATCGCGTAGACGCCCACCTTGGTGAGCAAACCGGCGAACACGGCAGTGACCGGCGCCGGGGCGGTCGGATACGAGTCGGGCAGCCATGTCGAGAGCGGGAATACCGCGGCTTTGATGCCGAACGCCACCAGCAGCACCGCGAAAAGCGCGTTGCGCGTACCGGACGGCACGGACTCCAGCCGCAGCGCCATTTCCGCGAGGTTCAATGTGCCCGTGGTCGCGTAGGCGAAGGCGATACCGGCCAGGAAGATCAGCGACGAGACCATCGAGACCATGACGTACGACGCACCGGCTCGCACGCGGTCGGCGCTGGCGCCTAGGGTCAGCAGTACGAAGCTCGCGGCCAGCAGCACCTCGAAGGAGACGTACAGGTTGAACAGATCGCCAGCCAGGAACGAGTTGCACACCCCGGCGGTCAAAATCAGGTACGTGGGGAGAAAGATCGACACCGGCTGCTGGGTGGTGCCGTCCCGAATGCCCTGGCCGATCGCGTAGACGACGACGCACAGCAGCACGATGGTCGAGATCACCAGCATGAGGGAGGACAGTCGGTCGACAACGAGGGTGATACCCAGCGGTCCGTTCGGGTAGCCCTTGTCGCCCCAACCGCCGATGTTTACCGCAAAGGTGCCGTGCACGCTGGTCAGGTAGAGCATCATCGCCGACGCGATGAGCGCGATGCTGATGGCCAGCACGGTCACCGCCCGCTGGAAGCGCGGATTGCGGCCGCGCAGCAAGGTGAGCGCGGCGCCCAGCATCGGCACCACGGTTGGCAACGCGATGAGGACGGTGATCCACGACGGCTGGGGAATCATGCGCGGCCCCCGTCCGGCTCATCTGCGGGGGCCGCGGTGAGATCGGAATCGTCGTCGCCGGTCGGCATCTCCTCGGTCGAGTACTCGGGCAGATGGTCGATGATCGCGGCGTCCTCGGGCATCAGGTCGGTTTCGATGACAGTCCGGTGCGCCGCCGCGAACTCGTCGGGCGTCAGCGGGTTGCCGCGGGCGTCGAACAAGTCCCCGCTGACGGTGTCGGCGCCAGTCTCCGGGTCATCGCTGCGGTCCCGGTCCGGGAAGTCCTTGAGTGAGCCCTTGAGGAGCTTGACGTCCTCGGAGTCGTCCTCCAGGTCGTCGTCCTGGCGGTTGATGACGAACAGTCGGTAGGTCAGGGCCAGCACGAACGCGGCGATGCCCATCGTGATGACGATGGCGGTCAGCACCATCGCTTGCGCGAGCGGGTCGGCGTCGGTGGCCGAACCGATTGATTCCGCGCCTTTGATCGGCGGCCGTCCGGCTGGGCCGGACAGGGTGATGATCAGGATGTTGATGCCATTGCCGACCAGCATGAGGCCCAGCAGCATGCGGACCAGGCTGCGTTCCATGAGCAGGTAGACGCCGGTGGCGGCGAGGACACCGGCCACGATAAGCATGCCGAGGTTGACGCTCATCCGCGCACCTCCTGGGTGACTGGAGCGAACGGCACCGGAGTCGGGTCGCTGTCGGCGTCGAGGCGGGCCCCGAGACTGCGCAAGACGTCGAGTACCAGGCCAACGACGATCAAATAGATGCCTGCGTCGAAGAACATGGCGGTAACCAGGTGGACCTCGCCGAAGATTGGCAGGTTCAGGTCGAAGACCGCCGAGGAGAGGGCCGGGGCACCGAGGACGAGCGAGGTGGCGGCGGTGGTTGCCGAGATCAGTAGACCCGCCCCGAGAATGGTGCCCGCCTCC
>NZ_JBAQWU010000070.1:0-2693 GCF_049299075.1 Gordonia sp. (in: high G+C Gram-positive bacteria) | reverse complement strand
GTGTCACGTCGATCGCCTTGCGATGTGCCACCCGCACCAGCCAGGCCTCGACGTTCACATCGTCGTCCAGGCCCGGCCACGCGCGCAGCGCCGCCAGGAACGTCTCCGACCACGCATCGTCGGCGTCGGCACCGGCCCCGAGGACCGCCCGGCAGACCCGCAGCACGGTCCGTCCGTGCGCCGACACGGCTGTTTCAAACGGCTGTTTCATCTCCATCACACCGTAGACGCACGACGGCCCGCCAATGTGAGGTCGCCAACGTTCAGGACGGGCGCCGGGCCACCAACGCCGCGGCGACGCAGGTGGCGACACCCAGAAGCAGCACGACGGCGAGCGAGTACAGCGTCGAAGGCTGCAGCACCGACTCCCGCATGAGGCCGCGATAATGCGCCGCTTGGTCACCGCCCATGTGGTCGAACATCGACAGGAAGGTGATCGGCCGGACCAGAATGACGAGCGGCACCGCGGCTGCGGCCAGCATGACCAGCCCGCCGATCCAGCGCAACGGCACGGCGAGCCCGCACAGCTTCGGGAACACCATCACGACGGCGACGAGCAGTGCGATGACGCAGGCCACGACCACCCAGATACCGAGCGGCGTGACCGATACGGCTTCCGTTGGATCAGCGGGGACGTCAGTACCTCCGGTCCTTGTTCCAAGGCCGTTCCAGGACACGTCGATGCCGAGCTGATACCCGTTAGCCCAGCTCTGCGTCGTGAGGACGATAGCCATGACCGACACGACGGCGATCACCAACGCGAAGAGTCGTTGCACGTCGAACGACGCTACCCGCGATGGAAGGCAATGCCAGTTTCGACACCGATACTCACTTCGTTCATATCGGGCTCAACTAGCGAACACCTGCTCCCTGAGCTTGTCGAAGGGTCCACCGCAACGGACCCGCCCACCCGCGCTCCGCGGACCGCGCCGCGGATTCGCGAACCCCCGCCAGCAAGGCGGAGAATGCTCAGTCGTCGTTCAGTGCACCCGGAGCAGTCGCCTGCACCTGCATGAGGAACTCGACGTTGCTCTTCGACTTCTTCAGCTGCTTAGTCAGCAGATCGATGGCCTGCTGGCTGTCCAGACCAGACAGCAGGCGCCGAAGCTTGTGCACGATCGCGAACTCGTCGGGCGAGAGCAGGAGCTCGTCCTTACGGGTGCTCGACAGGTTCAGATCGACAGCGGGGAAAACGCGGCGCTCGGAGATCTTGCGATCGAGCTTGAGCTCGGCATTGCCGGTGCCCTTGAACTCTTCGAAAATCACCGTGTCGCCGGTAGAGCCGGTCTCGACCAGCGCCGAGGCGATGATGGTGAGCGAGCCGCCGTTCTCGATGTTGCGGGCAGCGCCGAGGAATCGCTTCGGCGGGTAAAGCGCAGTGGAGTCGACACCACCGGACAGGATGCGCCCGGACGCGGGCGAGGCGTTGTTGTAGGCGCGGCCCAGACGGGTGATCGAGTCGAGCAACACCACGACGTCCTTGCCCTGTTCCACCAGGCGCTTGGCACGCTCGATGGCGAGCTCGGCGACCGCAGTGTGGTCGGACGGCGGACGATCGAAGGTCGAGGCGATCACTTCACCCTTGACGCTGCGCTGCATGTCGGTGACTTCTTCGGGACGCTCGTCCACCAGGACCACCATCAGGTGGCATTCCGGGTTGTTGGTGGCGATGGCGTTCGCGATGTCCTGCAGGATCGTCGTCTTACCGGCCTTGGGTGGCGAGACGATGAGCGCGCGCTGGCCTTTGCCGATCGGCATGATCAGGTCGATCACCCGAGTCGAGAGCCGTTCGGGAGTGGTCTCCAGGCGCAGCCGCTGGTTCGGGTACAGCGGGGTCAGCTTGGTGAACTCCGGGCGCTTGCGCGCCAGCTCCGGATCGCCACCGTTGACGGTGTCCAGGCGGACCATCGGGTTGAACTTCTGGCGCTGATTACCCTGTTGCTGACCGTCGCCGGATTCGCGGGGGGCCTTCACTGCGCCGGTGACGGCGTCGCCGCGTCGCAGGCCGTAGCGGCGAACCATGTTCATCGAGACGTACACGTCATCAGAGCCGGGCAGGTAGCCCGATGTGCGCACGAAAGCGTAGTTGTCCAGGATGTCGAGGATGCCGGCGACCGGTGCGACGACGTCGCCCTCGTTCAGCTGCGGCTCGCTGACGTCGCCACCGCGGTCGCGGCTCCGACGATTGCGCTCCCGACGACGACCCCGCCGGCGTCCGCCGCCGTCACCGTCGTCATCTGAGCCGCCCTGGTTCTGGCCACCCTGGTTCTGACTGCCCTGGTTCTGGCCGCCCTGGTTCTGACTGCCCTGGTTCCTGTTGTTGCCGCCACCCTCGTTCCGGTTATCCGGGTTCCGGGTGTCACGGTTGCCGTCGTTCTTGTTGCCGTCGTTCTTGTTGCTGCCGTCGGCGTTGCGGTTCTTGCCGTCCCGTTCCCGGTTGCGCCGGTTGCGGCCGCCCTCGACATCGCCGCTCTTATCCGCGTTGCCGGAGTCATCGCTGGTGTTCGACGACGCTGCGACAGACTTATTCTGCGCACCGCTCTCGGCGTTGCGGTCCTTATCTCGATCGTCGCGGCCGCGGTTTTCCCGGTCCGGTTGGTCCCGGTCCGGGTTGTCGGCCGTCCGGCGGTCGCGGGCGGGCTCACGCTGCTGGGCGGGCTCACGCTGCTGGGCGGGCTCACGCTGCTGGGCGG
>NZ_JBAQWU010000069.1:0-2112 GCF_049299075.1 Gordonia sp. (in: high G+C Gram-positive bacteria) | reverse complement strand
GCTCGCGCGGGGAGGGTGCACCCGGGTCGAGTTGTGTGGCGAGATCGGCGTCGACCATGGCGAGCGAGACGCCGATCTGCACGTCGACGGCCGAGCGGGCGGACTGTAGCAGCGGCAGATCGCGGCGCAGCAGCGTGCCTTTGGTGAGGATTGACATCGGGGTGCCCGACTCGGCGAGCGCGCTGATGACGCCCGGCATCAGTCGATAGCGGCCCTCTGCGCGTTGATACGGATCGGTGTTGGTGCCCAGGGCGACGGTGTCTCGGCGCCACGAGCGTCGGCGTAGCTCTTTGCGGAGTACCGCGGCGACGTTGAGTTTGACGACGAGTTGGGAGTTGAAGTCGTCGACCGGGTTCAGGTCGAGGTACTGGTGGGTGGGGCGCGCGAAGCAGTACCGGCAGGCATGGCTGCAGCCGCGCATGGTGTTGATCGTGTACTTGAACGGGACCTGCGCGCCGTCGGGCAGTGGGTTGAGGGCACTGCGCGCAAGCACTTCGTGAAAGACGATCCCCTCGAACTCCGGGGTCGTGGTGGTGCGGACCAGTCCCGCCCGGTCCAGGCCGGGCAGTCCGCCGTCGTCAGCATCCGCCGACTGCGTCGCCCATCGCATGCCTGATATCCGAACACATGTTCGTATTTGAGTCAAGGTCGGGGTCCGCCACACGCCGCAGGCCGGTTCCCGTGCGGGGAACCGGCCTGCGTTGGAGCCGCCTACCGGAATCGAACCGGTGACCTATTCATTACGAGTGAATCGCTCTACCGACTGAGCTAAGGCGGCGTGCGCCGCGACAAGCGCGACAGCGGTGTCGATGGTACCGAGGGTGCGGGCCTGGGGGCAAAACGGGGGTCGGTGTGGGCGGCTCGCTGGACGGGAAGCCGGGGCGGTGGTTTAGAATACATCTTGTGTCTAAGAAGTATTCAGCCGCCGAGCGCGTCTATGGCGAGGTGAAGGAACTGATCCTGAGCTGTGAACTCCCCGGTGGGGAGCTGATCAGCGAGGGTGAGGTCGCCGAGCGCTGCGCGGTCAGCCGAACCCCGGTGCGCGAGGCCTTTCTGCGTCTCGCCGCGGAAGGCTGGATGCGGCTCTACCCCAAACGGGGTGCGCTGGTTGTCCCGGTCGGCGAGCGGGAATCGCGCGAAGTCCTCGAAGCCCGGCTGTTGGTGGAGGGAAGTGCGGCGCGTGACGTCGTATCCCGGCCCGAGGCGACCGCCGAACTCGTGGCGAAGTTACGCGCCAACCTGGCGGCGCATCGCGCTACCGACGGCGACGATTTCGCTCGGATCGACACCGAATTCCATCAGCTGATCGTGGACGCGGGCCGCAACAGTCTGCTCCGCGACTTCTTCACCTCCCTCGGTGAACGACGACGCCGGATGACGGCGGCGAGCATGCACCGTGATCTTGCCGTCACCGATCGTATTCACGACGACCACGCCGCCTTGACCAGGGCCCTTGCCGACGGCGATGCCGACCGATTCAGCGCGCTCCTGAGTGCTCACCTCGCCGGGGTCCACGACGTTGCCGAGGTCGACCGATGACCGCGACGACCACCCCCGCCGACGGACCGGGCCGCACCGTTTCGGGGCGCGCCTGGGTCGCTGTCAGTCTCGCCGTGTTCACCGCGGCGTGGGGCGGCAACGAGTTCACCCCCCTGCTGGTGATGTACCGGCAGCAGGGGCACGTCGCCGGGGTCCTCGTCGACGCGTTGCTGTTCGCGTACGTGCTCGGTATCGTGCCGGCACTGCTGATCGGCGGACCGCTGTCCGACCGCTTCGGACGACGACCGCTCATGTTGCCCGCACCGGTGTTCGCCGCACTCGGTTCGGTGCTGCTGGCCGCAGGCGCGCATTCGGTCGCGTTGTTGACGGTCGGCCGTGTGCTCAGCGGCATCGCCATCGGTCTGGCAATGGCGGTTGGTGGCAGCTGGATCAAAGAGCTCTCCGACCGGGCGGGCGCGCCGGTCACTGCCGGCGCCCGCCGCGCCGCACTCAGCCTGACCGCGGGATTTGGCCTCGGTGCCGGTGTCGCGGCGGTCCTCGCCCAATGGGCACCGTGGCCCAGCCAGTTGGCCTACCTGATCAACATTGCGATGACCGTCGTCGCCCTGATCC
>NZ_JBAQWU010000068.1:0-2022 GCF_049299075.1 Gordonia sp. (in: high G+C Gram-positive bacteria) | reverse complement strand
CTGCCAGATCGTCGGGCCAGCTCACCAGCACGTCCGACAGGGCCCGGAGGTACGCCACCGCGACGGCGGTCGGATCGGCCGGTGTGCCGGTCAGTTCGGCCAGCGACCACGCCGTCTCAATTGGCGGCCGAATCTCGGACAAGTCCACGTTCAGACCGGTGCCGATCACGGCGGTGCCGCCGCCACCGACAGTCGGCGTGAACTCGCACAAGATGCCCGACAGTTTGCGACCGGCACCGGGCCGCCCGCTGGGCACGATCACATCGTTGGGCCATTTCCGATCGACGCCCACCCCGGTCAGCTCCCGCACGGCGGACCGGACGGCGAGCCCGGTCAACAGCGATAGCCAGCCGATGGCGGACGTCTGCTGCGGCGACACGGCGATCGCCGCAGACACCGCGAGCTGCCCGGCCGGGGTCTGCCAGACCCGCGCGTGCCGACCGCGGCCGGTCCGCTGGTGACCGGCAATCAGCACCGCGCCGTCCACCGGCTCGCCAGCCGCAGCGCGAGCGACGAGATCGGCGTTGGTCGAACCGGTCTCCGCTACCACGGCGACGTCGGTCCACCGGGTGCCGGCCAGGCCGCCGGGATCGGGCAACTGCACAGGGTCCATAGCCGTCAACCATAGTGTCGCCGCCCGCCGCCCGCCGCGTCCTACTCGCGGGTAAGAGTGTCACTGCTCCCCCATCGCGCCGGTGTCGATAGCATGGGACCCCATGAGCACCCCCGACATTCACACGACGACCGGCAAGCTCGCCGATCTCAAGAATCGGCTCGCCGATGCCGAGCACCCGGTCGGCGAGGCCGCCGTCGAGAGAATCCACGCCAAGGGCAAGCTGACCGCCCGTGAACGCATCACACACTTGCTCGACGAAGGCTCCTTCGTCGAGCTCGATGCCCTGGCCCGGCACCGCAGTACCAACTTCGGCCTCGGCGACAAACGTCCGGTCGGCGACGGCGTCGTGGTCGGGTACGGCACCATCGACGACCGCGAGGTATGCGTCTTCAGCCAGGACGTCACGGTCTTCGGCGGCAGCCTCGGCGAGGTCTACGGCGAGAAGATCGTCAAAGTGATGGACCTGGCCGTCAAGACCGGCCGTCCGCTGATCGGCATCAACGAGGGTGCCGGTGCCCGCATCCAAGAGGGTGTGGTCTCCCTCGGCCTATACGGCGAAATCTTCCACCGCAACGTCCGGGCTTCCGGCGTGATCCCGCAGATCTCGCTGATTATGGGCGCGGCAGCCGGCGGTCACGTCTACTCCCCCGCGCTCACCGACTTCACCGTGATGGTCGACGGCACCAGCCAGATGTTCGTCACCGGCCCCGACGTGATCAAGACGGTCACCGGCGAGGACGTGACGATGGAAGACCTGGGCGGTGCCACCACGCACATGACCAAGTCCGGCGTCGCCCACTACGTCGCCAGCGACGAAGAGGACGCGCTGGAGTATGTCAAGGAACTACTCAGCTACCTGCCGAGCAACAACCGCGCCGACCCGCCACGGCTGCCCGTGCCCGAGCTGACCGGATCGATCGAAGACAACCTGACCGCCGAGGATTTCGAACTCGACGAGCTGATCCCGGATTCGCCGAACCAGCCGTACGATATGCACGAGGTGATTCGCCGCCTGCTCGACGACGACGAGTTCCTCGAAGTTCAGGCCGAGAGGGCGATGAACATCATCATCGGCTTCGGCCGAGTCGACGGCCGCAGCGTCGGCATCGTCGCCAATCAGCCCACGCAATTCGCTGGCTGTCTGGATATCGACGCCTCCGAGAAGGCCGCCCGCTTCGTGCGCACCTGCGACGCCTTCAACGTCCCGATCATCACCCTCGTCGACGTTCCAGGCTTCCTGCCGGGCACCGAGCAGGAGTACAACGGCATCATCCGCCGCGGCGCCAAGCTGCTGTACGCCTACGGTGAGGCGACGGTCGGCAAGATCACCGTCATCACCCGCAAGGCCTACGGCGGCGCGTACGACGTGATGGGCTCCAAGCACATGGGCGCCGACGTGAACCTGG
>NZ_JBAQWU010000067.1:0-4177 GCF_049299075.1 Gordonia sp. (in: high G+C Gram-positive bacteria) | reverse complement strand
CCGCAGCCCTGGGCCGAGCCGCGCGATGCGACCACCTTCGGCTCGGTAGCGCCGCAGCCGGTGATGCCGGTGATCGACCTTGGCCCGGGCACCACACAGAACGAGGACTGCCTCTACCTGAACATCTGGTCGCCGGCCGGGGCGGCGACCGCCGCGGACCGACGCCCAGTGCTGGTGTGGTTGCACGGCGGCGCGTACATCTGCGGATCGGGCAGCCAGCCGCTGTACGACGGCTCTGCCCTGGTGACGGCCTCGCGTGCGGAAGGCACGCCGGTGGTCGTGGTGACCGTCAACTACCGGATGGGGGCACTCGGCTTCGCCGAATGGGGGGACATTCCCGGCGGTGACCGCGACTTCGAGACGAACTGTGGCGTGTCCGATGTGGTGCAGGCGCTGCGCTGGGTACGCGGCAATATCGAACGCTTCGGTGGTGACCCGGATCAGGTGACAGTCTTCGGCGAGTCGGCGGGTGGGGGGCTAGTGACGACGCTGCTCGCGGTGCCCGAAGCCGCGGGCCTCTTCGCCCGGGCCATCGCGCAGAGCTCGCCGGCTACCAGCGTCTACTCGCGCGAGCGGGCCACCCGCCATGCCGATCTCCTCCTCAAGGACCTCGGGGCCCCGGCGGATGCGGACGCGGCGGCGCTCCGGCGCCTTCCGGTGCGCGCACTGGTCGCAGCGTCGTCGCGCCTGTTCAATCAGGTGCCGGTCGACTTCCCCGGAATCATCGCCTACGCGCCGGTGATCGATGACGATCTGATCCCGGTGGATCCGCTGGCGGCCATCGGCGACGGCACGGCGCACGACGTTCCGCTGCTGATCGGCACCAACCGCGATGAGACCTCGCTCTTCAAATGGATGAAGGCGCCGCTGATGCCGGTCACGCAGGAACAAGTCGACTCGATGTTCGAGCTGATCGCCCAGGAGCAGCCGGAGGTGGCGATCCCGACCGACGACGACGTCGCCGGCGCCTACGCGCGCAGGCGCACCACGGCACGGTCGATGGGTATTTCGCGGGATCTCGGATTTCGGATGCCGGCCGTGTGGATTGCCGAAGCGCACAGCCGTCGTGCGCCGGTGCACCTGTATCGGTACGACTGGGCGACTCCGCTCTTTCGGGTGCTCGGCATCGGCGCGACGCACGCCACCGAACTCCCGTATGTCTGGGGCAATCCGGCCTCGACCAAGATGGACGTCAGCTATCGGCTGGGCGGACGCAAGGCTGGTGCCAAAGTGCAGCGCCGCATGCAGCAGCGCTGGCTCGGATTCGCCACCAACGGCGACCCGGTGTCCGCCGATTCGACGGCGCAGTGGAAGCCCTACACGCCCGCCGGCCAGGACTCGCTGCTGATCGGTGCGGACGACACTGCCGTCTCCGATCTTGACCGGAACCTGTTGCGAGCCTGGGGCTCTGAAGTCCTGGGATTCCGGTGATCTGCCCGACGATTGGTTGGCTGACGATTGGCCGCAACGACCACTCACAGGAAGCTTCCAGGATTCTTCCAGGGTGCGGCCAGTCGCCGGGTACACACTGATGGGCATGAAGGCAACGACTGCCGAACGGCCGGCGCGCGTCCTGGTCGTCGACGACGAGGAGAACATCCGCGAGCTGCTGTCGGTCTCATTGAAATACCAGGGCTACGAAGTGATGACGGCCGTCGACGGCCCCAATGCGATCGACGTCGCGCGGGCGACCCGTCCCGATGTGGTGATCCTTGATGTGATGATGCCCGGCATGGACGGCTTCGGTCTGCTCAAGCGTTTGCGGGCCGACGGCCTCGGCGCGCCCGCCCTCTTTCTCTCCGCACGGGATTCGGTAGCCGATAAGGTGACCGGCCTGACGATCGGCGGCGACGACTACGTGACAAAACCGTTCAGCCTGGAAGAGGTGGTTGCCCGCCTCGAAGTGCTGTTGCGGCGCAGCGGTTTCGGCGACGCGGACAGTGAACCGACCAAGATTCGCTTCGCCGATCTGGAACTCGACGACGAAACGCACGAGGTATTCAAATCCGGCGAGCCGGTCGCGCTCTCGCCCACCGAGTTCACCCTGCTGCGGTACTTCATGGTGAACGCTGGCACGGTGCTGTCCAAGCCACGGATCCTCGATCACGTCTGGAACTACGACTTCGGCGGCGAGGTGAACGTCGTCGAATCGTACGTCTCGTATTTGCGGCGCAAGGTCGACACTGGCGACAAGCCGCTGATCCATACGCTGCGCGGGGTCGGCTACGTGATGCGCGAGCCGCGGGTCTGAACCGGTGAACCCGACCGTGGGCAGTGCCCCCGAGACGACCGCCACCCCGCCCGCCCGAGCGGCGCGGCGCGGCATTCCGCTGCGGGTGTCCCTGGTGGCGCTCACCCTGGCGCTGGTGGTCGTCGGTCTGCTCACGTCGGGGATCGCAGTGACTTCCGCCATGCGTGCCGATCTGATCGGTCGGCTCGACGCGAGCCTGATTGAGGCCACCAATACCTGGGCGATTCCCGGACCCGGACCCTTCTCCAGTAGGGAACGCAGCCGCGGACCCCGGGGCGAGGGCCCTGGTCCGCGGCGCCCGCCCTCGAACTTCTACGTGCGCGTCGACTTCTCCGGTGAAAGCCTGGTCACCAGCGACTACGCGTGGACCCCGAACCTGAGTTCGTTACCTGTGGTCGACACCGGTCCACGAACGGTCGCCTCGACCGGGACCGGCCCGGACTGGCGGGTGATCCAGCGGATCTCGCCGACCGACCAGTCCGCGCGGATCGTTGTGGCCACGCCCCTTGCCGACGTCGACGCGACCATGTCCCGACTGATCTGGCTGCAGGTCGGCATCGGGTCAGTCGTGGTCCTCATGCTCGGCGGGGCGGGCTATCTGCTGGTCAACTCGTCGCTACGGCCGCTGCGCCGCGTCGAAGAGACGGCGCACGCGATCGCCGGCGGCGACCTGGACCGGCGGGTGCCGGAGATGCGGCCGGGCACCGAGGTGGCCAGCTTGGCCGACTCGATCAACGGCATGCTCGCCCAGATTCAGACGGCGTTCGCAGCGACCGAAGCCTCCGAGCAGCAGGCGCGCGCCTCCGAGGAACGCATGCGCCGGTTCATCGCGGACGCCTCCCATGAGTTGCGGACCCCACTGACCTCTATCAAAGGCTTCTCCGAATTGATTCGCGGCGACATGATGCCGGACCCGGCCGATGGGGTGCGGCGGATCTCTGCGGAGGCGGACCGGATGAGCATGCTCGTGGAGGATCTGCTGATGCTTGCCCGCCTCGACTCGCAGCGCCCGCTGACCACGGCGCCGGTGATGCTCTCCGAGCTGGTCCGCGACGCCGCCGCGGCCGCCCGGGCCGCCGCACCCGATCGGGAGATCATCGTCGAGGATCAGACGCGCGACCCCGGCCCCGTCGTTGACGGTGAATCGCCGCGTCTCATGCAAGTGCTGCGCAACTTGATCGGCAACGCGATCATGCACACCCCGGCGGGCACGCCGATCAGCGTTGTCGTATCCGAGGAGACCGGTCAGGCGCGCGTCGACGTCGTCGATCAGGGGCCAGGCCTGTCCGCGGAGGATGCGCAGCGGGTTTTTGAAAGGTTCTTCCGTGGTGATTCCTCGCGGCATCGGGAGACGGCGGCGGCGGGCAGCGGCCTGGGACTATCGATAGTCGCGGCGTTGATCGAAGCGCACGGCGGACGAGTCGGGGTCACGACGGGACCGGGGCAGGGCGCGCGGTTCTGGTTCGTGCTGCCGACTGTGCGTGCGCGCGACTAGGCTGTAGCCATGGCTTCGATTTTCACGCAGATCATCAACGGTGACCTCCCCGGACGGTTCGTCTGGAAGGACGGTCAGTGTGTCGCATTCTTGACGATCAACCCGGTGACTCCGGGGCACGTACTCGTGGTGCCCCGCAAAGAGATCGACCACTGGGAGCAGATCGACACCCCGACCTTCACCCACCTCACCGATGTTGCGCAGAAGGTCGGGCGGGCGATTCGGAAGGCGTACGACGCACCCCGCATGGGTTTGCTGATTGCTGGGCTCGAAGTGTCGCACCTGCATATTCATGTTTTCCCGGCGTGGTCGGAAGAGCTGTTTGATCTCCGTGCAGCAGAACAGAATCCCGATCCCGCCGTGCTCGACGAGGCGGCCCGGAAGATTCGCGCCTCGCTGTCGGCGATGGGTTACGACGAGAACGTTCCGGC
>NZ_JBAQWU010000066.1:0-10867 GCF_049299075.1 Gordonia sp. (in: high G+C Gram-positive bacteria) | reverse complement strand
CAACCCCCCCCGCGACCCCGCGAACTCAGGGGGTGTCGGGGTCGGTGAGGCCGTGCTCCATGGCGTAGCGGGCCAGCTCGACGCGGTTGCCGAGGTGGAGTTTGCGCAGTGTCGCGCCGACGTGGTTCTCCACGGTGCGCGGGCTCAGATGTAGGCGTTCGGCGATCTGCTTGGATGTCAGCCCTGTGGCGACGAATCGGAGGACTTCGGTCTCCCGCTCGGTGAGGGTCGGCGCGGTGTCGGTGCGTGCCGGTTCTTTCGCGATCCGCCGGTACTCGCCGAGCACCAGACCGGCCAGGCCGGGCGTGAACACCGCGGTGCCTTCGGCCGTCGCATTGACCGCGTCCACCAATTCGGCGCGTCGCGCGCTCTTCACCAGGTAGCCGGTCGCCCCGGACTTGACCGCTTCCAGCACGTGGTCGCGCTCCTCCGAGGCGGACAACACCAGCACGCGTGACGTCGGGGACACCGCGAGCACCCCGGCCGTCGCCTGCGCGCCCGTGCCGTCGGGCAACTGCATGTCCATCAGCACCACGTCTGGCCGCACAGCCTGGGCCACCGCGGTCGCGGCGGCCACGCTGTCGGCGGTAGCGACCACGTCGAAGCCTTCCTCGGTGAGGTCGCGGGCCACGCCGTCGCGCCACATCGGATGATCGTCGACGACCATCACGCGCAACGCCGCCGAGCCTGCCGCTGAGATGTCGGTCATGTCGATCCTTCCTCCCGGAGCGCTCACTCCGCGTCGCCGACCGGAATCGTCAGCTCCCATTCTGTGCCCGCGCCGGGCGTGGAATCTAGCGAAACACGGCCGCCGAGCGCTTCGATCCGGCCGACGATCGAGCGGCTGACGCCCATGCGGCCTTCGGTAGCGGCCTGCGCCAACCGTCCGTCTTCGATGCCGACACCGTCGTCGCGGAGGCTGAGGATCACGACGTCGTCGAGGTCCTCGAGGAGGACATAGCTGTGGGCGCCCGCGCCCGCGTGCCGCGCCGAGTTGTCCAGGATGTTGGTGACCGCCGCGAGCGCTTCCTCAGCGACGGTGCGAGGCAGCAGCACCGAATCGGCCGGTGTGCTGATGGAGACCGAAGCGCTGGCGAGCGCGCGGAGAGCGGGTCCGATGTCGAGGCGTTCGGTCGACCCTTCGACAAGCTCAGGGAGCGGTTCGACAAGCTCAGGGAGCGGTTCGGCACGCTTTCGGTGCGGTTCGGCACGCCGGTGGAGCGGTTTGCCGATCGCAGGGGTGGTCTCGTCGACTTCGGCGATGAGCCTGCGCAGCTTGCCCTCCTGGGTGGCCGCCAGTTCGGCGAGATCGCCGGTGGGTCCGCCGATCTCGCGTCCGCGCCGGGCGATCAGTGCGAGGGTCTGCAGCACGCCGTCGTGCACATGTCGGGCCAGCCGTTCCCGCTCACCTGCCCGGGCGGCCGCCTGCACCGCGGCGGTGAGCTTCGCGTGCGTCAATCGGGTACGCGAAGCCGCCAGACCGATCGCCAGGCCCGCGATCACCAGCAGCAGGAACGTGGCGTTGCGGCCGAAGTTCCAGAAGATCTGTCCTTTGACGGCGAAGTTGGCCAGGCCGATCACCACACCCGCGCCGCCACCGGCGACCGTCCCGCCCAGCAGCGCCGCCGAGAGCACCGGGCTGGCTGCCCACAGCGTCGTCGGCCAGGTCTGATTCTCCGCGATCCACTCGCTGCTCGCGACGAACGACGTCGAGAGCATGGCACCGGCGAACAGTGCCAGCTCGGCGATGACGAACGACCAGCGTCGCCCGAAACCCATGAGGTAGCCGGCGGCGAGCGGTACGTTCAGCAGCGCCAGCACTGCGAAAAGCGCCCAGGTGACACCGGGCCGCGCCAGGTCGCTGTTGACGGCGATCTGGAAACCGAGCGCATAGAGAAACGCGACGAGCCGAAAGATCTGCGCACCGCGCCACAGTGGACCGACCGGATCGACGTCATCGCGCCGCTGCCACGCGGCGGGGAACAACCGGTCCAGCCTGGTCGTCACGGCGATGCGTTTGGGCGCGGTCACGTCCGGATCCCTTCCCCGGTCCTAGAACTGACGATCGGTGAACGACGGCGCCTGCCTGGTCAGCCCGGCCTTCCGGGCGATGGCGTGGTTTTTGCCGGACAGCAGTCGGATTTGCAGCGCCTGCTCCACTGGGAACGCAAACCGCGAGCCGTTGTACCAGGTCTGCTCGAACAACCGCTTCGATGCGGCGACCGAATCTGGGGATCGCTCCCGCACCGCGGCGATCAGCTTGTGCGCCTCGGCAAGCGGATCGTCGGCCACTGCGCTGACCAGCCCCCACCCCAGAGCTTCGGCGGCGCTAAAGGTTTCACCCGTCATCGTCAGTCGCTTGGCGACGTCGATGGTGGTCAGCTGTGCGATGCTCGCCGATAGCGACATGTCCGGGATCAACCCCCAGCGCGCCTCCATAATGGAGAAGTCCGCCGACGGCGCCGCGAACCGGAAGTCCGCGCCCAGCGCGATCTGTAGGCCGCCGCCGTAGCAGTGTCCGGAGATCACTGCGATCACCGGAACCGGCACGTTCCGCCAGGCCCAACTGGCG
The DNA here is from genome assembly GCF_049299075.1 of Gordonia sp. (in: high G+C Gram-positive bacteria). Taxonomy (GTDB): domain Bacteria; phylum Actinomycetota; class Actinomycetes; order Mycobacteriales; family Mycobacteriaceae; genus Gordonia. Next base: position 8,295 of record NZ_JBAQWU010000066.1, on the reverse strand, counting down.
GCTTGAAAAGTGTTGGCCGCGGACCGACGTTTGGGTACCAGCGCCCGCATGATGCGGCTGCGCTGGTCCGCGGTGGAGGCGAAGTCGAGTCCGGAGCAGAACGACTCGCCGTCGCCCGAGATTACGACGGCACGCAGCGAACGGTCTTTCGCCGCGCGATCGGCTAGGCGGCTCAGGCCGTCGATCATGTCCAGGGTCAAGCCGTTGTGCTTGTCCGGACGGTGGAGGAGCACGTGGGCGACGTCGCCCTCGACGCCGTAGTTCAGGTGCTCGAATGCCTTGTCACTCAACGGCTTTCCTTATTTACTTGTGGCGGTCAGGTGAGGACAGCGTTGCGGCAGGCGCCGATTCCAGCGATCTCGGCCACCACGGTCTGGCCGGGCTTCAGGTAGGTCGACTCGTCGCCGGTGTGGGCGGGGGAGCCGGTGGCGATCACGTCACCGGGGTTCAGTTGCAGGTACCGCGAGACGTGGCGGACTACGCGCACTGGGTCGAAGTGCGCCTCGACGGTGCTGCCGCTCTGCACCGGCGTGCCGTCGACTCTCGCGGTCAGTGTGAGTTGCGGTGCGGTGCCACCGGGCAGCTCATCCGGGGTCACCAACCAGGGGCCGATCGGAGTGCTGTGATCCCAGATGGTCGCCGTGCCCCATTGCGTGAATTCGAAGCCGAGGTCGCGGTCGGTCACGTCGTTCAGGACGGTGAACCCGGCGATTGCGGCGGCGGCCTCGTCGTCGTCGGCGTGCCGCACCGGTGCGCCGATGATGATGCCAAGCTCGACGGCAGTCTGCAGTCGGTGCGCGTCGGCGGGTTGGACGATCGGATCGTTCGGCCCAATCAGCGCGCTGGAGAATTTGGTCGATAAGCGCGGGCGCTCGGGCACGCGGACGCCGAGCAGCGTGTGCTGGTCGCCGTAGTTGTGCGCCACACAGACCACCTTGTCTGGATGGGGCACCGGCGGCGCGAAGTCAGCGCCGGCGAGTGCGTAGGTGGTGCCGACGGTGGCCGCGGCCACCGTGGTCAGGCCGTCCGGGTCGGCGAGCAGCGCGCCGACGTCGTCGTAACCGAGGTCGAGCAGTACGTCGGTGCCTTCGGACGTGATGCGTTTGACGGCGTGCGTGCTCGTCCCGGTGCGGATGGTGGCCAGGTACATGCGATGCCTCATCTTCTCGTGGACTCTCTTGATCATTCCATCAGGTGGCGTTCGGCTGCGGGGCCCTCTGGAAGTGGCGCAGATCACTCAACTATTGAGTGAAACACAGTCAACTTCGGGAAGATATGCGGAGTTGGTGGAGTTACACCTAGTGAGAGACCTGAGTGACTAAGACTCAAGCCCGCTTGACGGCCATCGAAATAGCGCCTACAAGTTGAGTGTGCGGCACTGAGGTTTCTGAAGCCACAGGTAACCCGGGCCCGCAGGCCCACCGAAGACGAACAGGCCCGACCGGGCCGTCAATTGGGAGGAACACATATGTCACGTGCTGTCGGAATCGACCTCGGCACCACCAACTCGGCCCTGGCCGTACTCGAAGGTGGCGAGCCGGTAGTCGTCACCAACGCCGAAGGTTCGCGGACCACGCCGTCCGTTGTTGCCTTCGCGCGCAACGGCGAGGTCCTGGTAGGTCAGCCCGCCAAGAACCAGGCCGTCACCAACGTCGATCGCACCGTGCGTTCGGTCAAGCGCCATATCGGCGAGGACTGGAGCACCGAGATCGACGGCAAGAAGTACACGCCGCAAGAGATCAGCGCCCGCACCCTGATGAAGCTCAAGCGCGACGCCGAGGCCTACTTGGGCGAGGATGTCACCGAAGCAGTTATCACCGTGCCGGCCTACTTCAACGACGCGCAGCGTCAGGCCACGAAGGAAGCCGGTCAGATCGCCGGCCTCGAAGTTCTGCGCATCGTCAACGAGCCGACCGCGGCCGCCCTTGCCTACGGTCTGGATAAGGGTGGCAGCGAGCAGACCATCTTGGTCTTCGACCTCGGCGGCGGCACCTTTGACGTCTCGCTGCTGGAAATCGGCGACGGCGTCGTCGAGGTCCGTGCGACCTCGGGCGACAACGCGCTCGGTGGCGATGACTGGGATGAGCGCATCGTCAACTGGCTCGTCGACAAGTTCAAGGCCACCGCAGGTATTGACCTGACCAAGGACAAGATGGCCCTGCAGCGACTGCGTGAGGCTGCCGAGAAGGCCAAGATCGAGCTGTCGGCCTCGCAGAGCACCACCATCAACCTGCCGTACATCACGGTGGACGCGGACAAGAACCCGCTGTTCCTGGACGAGACCCTGACTCGCGCTGAGTTCCAGAAGATCACCCAGGACCTGCTCGATCGCTGCCGCACCCCGTTCGAGGCAGTGATCAAGGACGCTGGCGTCAGTGTCAAAGACATCGATCAGGTTGTCCTCGTCGGTGGCTCGACCCGCATGCCGGCCGTCTCCGATCTGGTCAAGGACCTGACCGGCGGCCAGGAGCCCAACAAGGGCGTAAACCCGGACGAGGTGGTTGCCGTCGGCGCTGCCCTGCAGGCGGGTGTCCTCAAGGGTGATGTCAAGGACGTGCTGCTGCTCGACGTGACTCCGCTGAGCCTCGGCATCGAGACCAAGGGCGGCGTTATGCACAAGCTGATCGAGCGCAACACCACCATCCCGACCAAGCGCTCGGAGACCTACACCACGGCCGAAGACAACCAGCCGTCGGTGCAGATCCAGGTGTACCAGGGTGAGCGCGACATTGCGACGCACAACAAGCTGCTCGGCAGCTTTGACCTGGGCGGCATCGCTCCGGCGCCGCAGGGTGTCCCGCAGATCGAGGTGACCTTCGACATCGACGCCAACGGCATCGTGCATGTCACCGCGAAGGACAAGGGCACCGGCAAGGAGAACAGCATTCGGATCCAGGATGGCTCGGGCCTCTCCAAGGACGAGATCGACCGGATGGTCAAGGACGCCGAACTCCACGCCGAGGAGGACCGCAAGCGTCGCGAGGAAGCCGAAACCCGCAACCAGGCCGAGTCGCTGGTCAACCAGACCGAGAAGGTCCTCAAGGACAATGAGGACAAGCTCCCGGCGGATGTCGTGGCAGACGTGAAAGCGGCTGTGGACGAGGCCAACGAGGCGCTCAAGGGCACCGACTCGGCCACCATCCGCAGCGCGATCGAGAAGCTGTCCGAGCGCTCGCAGGCGATGGGTCAGGCGATCTACGCGAACGCGCAGGCCGATTCGGCGGCCGACTCCAGCGGTGAAGCCGCTGGCGGTGACGACGATGTCGTCGACGCCGAGGTGGTGGACGCCGAGGTCGTTGACGATCCGGCAGACAACAAGTGACCGAGCCGTTCGCCGGCCAACCCGGCGCACGCGAGGACGACATCGTCGTTGAAGCCGAACTCGCTGACGCTGCCCCCGACGCGGAAACCCAGGTTCCCGCCGACGGGGCGGCGCCCGGCGCTGAGCAGGCGCAGATCGCCGAGCTCACCGAGGCGCTGCAGCGGGAGCGTGCTCAGTTCCAGAACTTCAAGCGGCGCAGTGCCGAGGAGTTCGCGCAGGCCGCGGCGGGCGGTAGGGCTCGTCTACTGGAAAAGCTGTTGCCGCTGCTTGACGATTTCGATCGGGCCCGCGAGCACGGCGACCTGGAAGATGGTCCGCTCAAGGCGTTCGCCGACAAGCTTGTCGGCGTGCTGTCCGGAGAGCAACTCGACAAGTTCGGCGAGCCGGGAGATCGGTTCAACCCGGAACTGCACGAGGCGATCCAGGACGAAGGCAGTGGCGTCGATCCGGTGATCGGCACCGTGTTCCGGCCCGGCTACCGGGTGGGGGACCGAGTGCTGCGCACCGCGATGGTCATCGTCACCGACCCCGAGCCCGCGGCGCCGGGCGCCGAGACCCCAGGGCAGGCGTAGTGAATCGGGTGCCGATCGCCGGGCAAATCTGCCCGGTGATCGGCACCCGATCATCGCGCGACTACCGAAGAATTTCTCGCTCAGCTACGGGGAGTGCTGAGCGATATGAGCTGACACTGGTCAGCAGCCCCACGAAGAATAATTAGCGAAACAAGGAGGTGACGCCGGATGGCGGTACAACGCGAATGGCTCGACCGGGACTTTTACGCCGACCTGGGCGTCGCTTCGGATGCATCGGCGGCCGACATCAAGAAGGCCTACCGGAAGCTCGCGGCCCAACTCCACCCGGACCGCAACCCCGGCGACAGTGCTGCGGAAGAGCGTTTCAAGAAGGTTTCCGAAGCGAACAGCGTGCTGTCCGATACAGCGAAGCGCAAAGAATACGACGAAGCTCGCGCCCTGATGTCCAGCGGCCGGTACCGCGGTGGCGACTCGTTCGGCGGCGGTGGTTTCGGCGGCGGCGGGGGCGGATACACCACCACCGGTGGATTCGACATGGGCGACCTGGGTGACTTGTTCGGTGGCGCAGCCTCCGGCGGGGGTGGGGGCTTTGACCTGGGCGATCTGCTCGGCGGCATGGGCCGATCGCGCGGGCGCACCCAACAGCAACAGTCGCAGCGCCCGCGCCGCGGCAACGACTTGCAGGCCGAGACCACCCTGAACTTCCGCGACGCGGTCACCGGCAATACGATTCGCCTCGAAGTGACCAGTCCGTCGCCGTGCACGTCGTGCCATGGCAGCGGTGCGAAGTCCGGAACCAGTCCGCGGACCTGTCCGTCGTGCAACGGCACCGGCTTCATACACCGCGACCAAGGCCACTTCGGGTTCGCCGAGCCGGACCCGGAATGTCAGGGCACTGGCACCCGGATCGACAAGCCCTGTGCGCAGTGTTCAGGGACTGGCGTGCAGGTGCGCAAGCGGTCGATCAACGTCAAGATTCCGGTCGGCGTCGAAGACGGTCAGCGCATTCGACTGACCGGCCAGGGCGAGGCCGGACGGCGCGGGGCGCCGTCGGGTGACCTGTACGTGACCGTGCACGTGACCCCGGATCCGGTGTTCACCCGGTCCGGACACGACCTGAAGGTCACCCTCCCGGTGAGCATTTCCGAGTTGGTGCTGGGCGCCACCGTTTCGGTGCCGACGCTCGACGGAACGGTCGGTGTCAAGATCCCGCCGAACACCGCCGACGGCCGGGTGCTGCGGCTCAAGGGCCGCGGTGTGCCCAAGCGGGCGGGCGGCAAGGGTGATCTGCTGGTGACGGTTAAGGTGGCCGTCCCGCCGAAGCTCGACGATGCCGCGCTCGACGCGATGAAGACGTACGCGGAAGCCGAGAAGGCCGCCGGCTTCGATCCGCGGGCGGACTGGGGTCGGTGATTCGCCGTGCGGAACGACGATGGACGTGAAGTCACGTATCTGATCTCGGTAGCAGCAGAGCTCTCCGGGATGCACGCGCAGACGCTGCGGACCTACGACCGCCTCGGCCTGGTCTCGCCGCAGAGGACCAGCGGCGGCGGGCGTCGATACTCCGCGCACGACGTCGAGCGGCTCCGTGAGATCCAGCGGCTCTCGCAGGATGAGGGGGTGAACCTCGCCGGAATCAAGCGGATCATCGAGCTCAGTGACGAGCTGGCGAAGCTCAACCGTCAGCTCAGCGAGTTGCATCGGCGCGCGTCGCCGAGCGTCCCGCGCGGCGAAGTGGTGCACGTACAGCGTTCCAACTCCGTCGTCGTCTGGGAGCCTCGCCAGCGTCGTCGCCGGGACTGACCGCCCTCAGTCGTGGACCGGGTCGCTCTGCATCTGGTCGCTGGGTACCCCGGCGAGGCGCAGTTTGAGTTTGGTGGACGTGATCATGTCGGCCGGGCCGGCGATCAGCACCTGGCGGCCGGTCCAATCGCCGTAGCGCGCCGCGATGTCGCCGACGCGGCCATGCAACACCTCGAAGCCCCACTGATGTGGATCGGGCGCGGCCGGCAGCCACCACGGGTCGACGGTCTCGTCGATCACGGCGGTCACCGTGAGCCACGGATTGGTGGCGGCGAGCTCGCGCAGCATGCCCAACTCGTACAGTTCCCCCGGGAAGCGCGCTCCATAGAAGAGGTGTGCCGGGGGCGCGTCCGCGTTCATGGCCGCCGACAGCAGAAGGGCGCGCAGCGGTGCCAGGCCGGTACCGCCGGCGACCATCAGGACCGGCTGACCCGGCTCGACATGTAGTGTCCCGTGCGCCTGTGCGAACGTCCACACGTCGCCGGGCTGTGTCTCCTTCACGATCGAGGTGCTCACGTGTCCGCTGGGCACCGACCGCACATGAAACTCCAGTTCGCCTGCCAGATTCGGCGGCACCGAGGGGGAGAGGCTGCGCCACGCGTGCGGCCACTGCGGAATCTGCGTTTCCAGGTATTGCCCGGCCTGAAACTCCGGCATCTCGTCGACGGCGATGAGACGGACGACGGCGCGCTCCCGGTTGATCCCGAACTTCTGCACCACCCGGGCTCGCCAGGTGGCCGGGCCTTCGGCGCTCTGCGCGGCACCGCGCATCACGCCGGTGGTTAGGAGCACCGCCTGCGCCACGGTCTCGGCGGATTCCCGGTTCCAGATGTCGGCGAGCTGCACCGCAGCCTCGCTGACGAGCGCCTGCGCCATCAGGTCGTAGTGCTCTGCGGTGACGCCGTACTTGCGGTGATCCCGGCCCAGTTGGGCGAGCAGCTCAATTAGCTCGTCGTGCCCATCCGGGGCGGGCAGGACCTCCAGCACGTGTTCGAGGATCTGCGAGAAGACCTCGCGGAGGTGACTCAAGTGTGCCGGGAACATGTCGCGGACAGTCGGCGCCGATCCGAACAGGCGCGCAAAGACATTGCGCGCGAACGTATCCGGGTCGGCGGCGATCCTATTGCGCAGCGTATGGAGCACAGGCTCTCGGGGCAGACTCACGCGTCAATAATAGTCCTGCCGCCACGGATTCGGTGATCGTGAACAGATATCGGTCGACAGTTATGGCACGCTTGACGACGTGGTGACGTTGGTGGGGAAGGTGCCGGGCATTGTCGATACGCGCGCGCATTTTTTCAATCCGCGCACGCCGCCCTGGAGTCTGCAACGTATCGGCCGGGTTACCTCGCCACTTCTTCGGGCGCTGCCCACTCCGTTGGTCCGGCTCGCCGCGAACTTCACCCAGGAACACAGCATCACGAGCACCGCGTGCGCCGGTGCACTGACCCGCCGTTACGAGCTTTCGGACTACCGCAACGATCTGGCCGGGCTGCAGAGCGTGGCCGGGGTGCCGGTGACGTCGGTGATTCCGGTCGATTCGCAGTGGCGCCGCCGCGTCTCGCCGGAAGCGACGATGGGGGCGATCGAGCGGGATCTGGATTGGCTGCGCCGTCAGCCGTACGGCCAGGACGGTGCGCCTACGCTGGGCGGCCTCGTCATTCCGCTCGACGAGCGCATCGCGGGGTTGGGGATCGGTGAGCTTCTCGAGGCGGACGACGGACTGATCCGTGGTGTCCGACTTCGATGGGGCCGGCACCCCGATCCGCTGGTGCACAACTGGACGCCGACGCCGGAAGCGATTGCCTCGGCGACCATCGAAGCAGCGATGCCGGACCTGATCAAGCGCGGGCTGGTGATCGAGAGTCTTTGTTACTCAACGCAGTTGGGGGAGTTGTCGGCCCTCGTGCACCGCTTCCCAGAGGCGACGTTCATCGTCGAGCATCTTGGCTTGCCTGCCGGGGTATTCGGGCCGATCGGGAGTAGTGCCGGTTCCACCGCGGCCGCCCGCGCGGACATCCTCAGTCTCTGGCGCGAGCGCATGTCGATGCTCGCCGCCGAGCCCAATGTGTTGGTGAAGATCAGTGGGATCGGATCGGCACTCCTGGGTTACGGGCAGCAGAAGGCGGGCAATATCGGTGGACAGCACATCTTGGCCGACATGATCGGACCGCTGGTGCTGCACGTGGTCGACCGATTCGGTCCGGGGCGGGTGATGTTCGGTTCCAACGCTCCGCTCGACGACTGCAATGCGAGCATTGGGGTGACCGTCGGCGCCCTGCTCGATGTGCTGTCCGATCGTGGGGACTATCTGCTGGCGCACTTCTTCCATGACAACGCTAAGCGTGTGTACCGGATCGGATCCGCTCCCTGAGTCGGTTGACCGGTGGTCTGGTCAGGGCATCGGTTGCGGCCACAGCGGATCGCCCGGCCCTATGTCGAAGGTGCACTGAGCCGGTCGGGGATCGGGTACATAGGCCCACAGAAGTGCGCCGGCGGTCCCCAGCACGCGCAGCTCGGCGATGGCCGTGCGGATTGCGGCTGCGCGCTGGTCGAGCGGAAGGCACGAGCCGCCCTTGAGTCCGATCTCGGCGACGAAAAGCGGCTTATTTAGTGCGCGTGCAGTGATCATCCGGG
>NZ_JBAQWU010000065.1:0-2906 GCF_049299075.1 Gordonia sp. (in: high G+C Gram-positive bacteria) | reverse complement strand
ATCGGCGGCCGTACCGCCAGCGCCACCGAACTCCTCGGCCACGCCGGCTGCAAACACCCCAAGGTCGGCGATTTCAGGCCACCGCGACCGCCAGGAACTTCCACCCGCGTCCACGTCGGTACGCACCAGAGCGCGCACCTCCTTTGCCGCCGCCCAGTCCGCGACGGCACCCGCGATCGCTTGCTGCTCGGTTGAGGTAGCGATTGTCACCGAAATTCCTCCGCGTTTTACTGAGACCAAGAAGTAGAACCTGTTCTACTTAGATTAGGGTGTACACCATTCCACCGAGAGTCACCACCCCGGCACTCCACGCGGAGAGTAAGGATCCAACGTCAGATGGCTGCATCCGGTCGGTCCCAGACCGAGTCGACCCCCGCCCCTCCGGCGATCGCCGCGACGTCCGGCGCCGAAGTCGGCTCGGCCGCCCAGCGGGAACGACGCCGACGGATCCTCGATGCGACATTGAGCTTGGCCTCCAAGGGCGGCTACGACGCCGTGCAGATGCGCACCGTCGCCGATCGGGCCGAGGTCGCCGTCGGCACCCTCTACCGCTACTTCCCGTCCAAAGTGCACCTGCTGGTCACCGCGCTGGCCCGCGAGCTCGAGCGGGTGGAACGCAAGGTCGATCGCACCCGACTGCCCGGCGACAACGCGACCGAGCGCCTGAGCAACGTGCTGGAGATGATCACCGTTGCCATGCAGCGCGATCCGCTGCTCACCGAGGCGATGACGCGTGCCTTCATGTTCGCCGACGCCTCCGCCGCCGGCGAGGTGGAAGTCGTCGCCGGCACCATCGACCGACTGCTGGCGGGTGCGATGCTCGATCCGGACGACGCGCATGCCGAACCGAGCGAACATGAACTCGCCATCGCCCGGGTGATCTCCGATGTGTGGATGTCAAACCTGGTCCAGTGGCTCACCCGGCGCGCGTCGGCCACCGATGTGACCACCCGAATGTCCCAGACTGTCCGACTGCTGCTCGACCCACGGTAGTCCGAACGCGGGGAGCTAGCCCTTCAGATCCCGTTCCAGGGCCGGCCACGTAGTGTGCAGGTCCTGCTGCCAGTACTCCCACGAATGCGTACCGGCTGGCCGGACGGTGACGACACTGTCCACCTTCTCCCGCGCCAGCGCCTCCCGCATCTGCTGAGTGCACGAGTACACGCTCGCCTCGATGGCGCCGCCCAGCAGGATTTGATCGGTCAGGACCGCCGGATCGCCCTTAATGAGTCGCGCCCCGAGCGTGTCGTACTCGCCGGGCAGCCCGGTGCCAGTGGTCAGATATACCTTGGTCCCGCGCAATTTGGCCGCGTTCAAGTACGGATCGTTGGCCTTCCAACCCGGGCCGTCGACCGGCCCCCACATATTGGTGATGTCACCGCGCCCACGATCGCCCACCACAGTCCGAATGTACGCTTGGCCGAGCGGATCACTGGTCCGCGCACAGCCGCTGAATGCGGCGGCCGAACGGTACAGCGCGGGCGCGGCGATCGCCAGGTTCAGCACCGAGGTGCCAGCCATCGAGATTCCAGCCACCGCATTGGCACCGGTACTTGCCAGCTGCTTGTCCATCAGCGGCGGGAGCTCTTGGGTGAGAAAGGTCTGCCACTTGTTGCGACCCAGCACCGGATCGTCGTTCACCCAGTCGGTGTAATACGAGAACGCGCCGCCGATCGGCGTCACCACGTTGACATGCTTATCGGCAAAAAACTCCGAATAGTCGGTCTTCTCCTGCCAGGTGGCCTCATCCTCGCCGCCGCCAGCGCCATTGAGGAGATAGAGCACGGGAGCTGGCGTACCCCGGTCGCGCGGGCGCAGCACAGTGAGCGGAATGTTCCGGTTCATCGCCGCCGAATAGACGACGATCCGCTCTTGCTGCGCACCGACCTTGTCGACCGCGACAATGCGCGACGGCACCACGACCCGGGCGGGAGCGCTCGCGGTCGGGACACTTTCTGCGGGGACACTTTCTGCGGGGACTCTTTCTGCGGGGACTCTTTCTGCGGGGGCGGCTTGCGGTTCGGCGACAGCGACGCCGGGGAACGCGAACGCCACAGCTAGGACGGCCGCCATCGTCGTGCGAGCTGTCGCGCGCATAGAACCTCCAGTCACTTTTGCAACATTAGTCGCAAGCGTAACACCCGACCGAGCAAGACGACCCCCGCCCAAAGGCGGGGGTCGCGTCGGCTCACCAGATCAGCGCAGCGGCTGACCCGGGTACTCCTGGCCGCCGAAGGGCGGCTCCTGCCCGGGGAACTGCTGCTGACCGGGGAACTGCGCGCCCGGCTGCCCCGGCGGAGGCCCACCGTATGGCTGCTGATGAGGCCGATCGCCGAACTGTGGCTGACCGGCAAACGGGGGCTGACCGGCAAACGGGGGCTGACCGGGGAAGGGTGGCTGACCGGGGAACTGGCCCGGACCGCCGAAGCCGGCCGGCGCCGGAGCCGCATCGTCAAACTTGCCCGGCGCCAGGGTGAGCGCAAGCATCGCCGCACCAGCGAGCAGCGCCACCAGCGAACCGATCAGCACCAGCCACAGTCCGTAACCGGCGGTGAATATATCCCGGTCGGCGCTGGTCGTACCCTTCGCTACCGCACCGATCGGATCGGCGACGAACACAATCGACGCAATAGTCGCCGCAAAGCCGCCAACCGCCGTCAGAATCGCGCCGATGCCTGGGAACCGCCGGGCCAGCATCAGGGCCGCACCAGCACCGACGAGGACACCGAAGATCACCGTCCAGATCCCCGGCATCTTGGTATCGTCGTCGGCAGAGCGAGGTTCAGCCCCGTTGATCATGTCTTCGATGCCCGCTGGCGCATTGTTCACCTGCAGGTTGGTGTCCACCGAGCCCATGCCCGAGACCGTCACGGACATGTCCGCAGACACGCCCATCTCGTTGATAC
>NZ_JBAQWU010000064.1:0-4094 GCF_049299075.1 Gordonia sp. (in: high G+C Gram-positive bacteria) | reverse complement strand
GCACCACAGCGTCGCCGGGGTGGGCGCCGGCCGCGCGCAGCCGGTCGGCCAAGGCCATCGCCAGGATCGGCGACGGACCGAGCGCCGGCGTCACGTGTGCGTTCGGGTGGGCCGCGGCGGCGACGTGGTCGGGCAGATCCCGGCGGACGTGATAGCCCCGCGCCAGGAAGGCGGGGACGACGGCCACGCGTTCGTGGTCGGGCAGGGCGGCGAGGACCTCGCTGGGAGTCGGACCGAGGACGTCGACAAAAGCGACGCGCACCCGATGGCCGAGGCGCGCGCTCATGGCCGCGGCCAGATCGCCGATCATTGCCACACCGGCCGGATTGCGGGTGCCGTGTGCGACCAGCAGGGTGCTCATCGGCGGTACCCGAATCGAACTTCCGGCGTGTTCGACACGAAGACCATGCCGTTCAATCCGATGCGGGTGCCGTAGACCGGCACCGAGATGCCCTCGGCATCGAGGCAGCGGCCATCGATCAGGCTGAAAGCTTGCTTCTTGAGTGGGGAATGGACCACCGGAAAGCCGTTCCGGTCGCCCACGATGCCGCGGGAGAGGACCGCCGCCCGGCCGATTGGGTCGATATTGCCAATGGCCTTGAGGCGGTCGTCGGCGAGTCGGAACAGGGCCACCTGGGCGCCGTCGGGCAGCAGCACGGCCACCCCGCGGAGTCGTTCCAGGCGGTCGATGTGGCAGGCGGCCGTCCAGTCACGGGTCCAGCGGTGCAGGTCGAAGGCGAGCGTCATTTCTGGGCTCCTTGCGGTCGAAGGGTCGGTTCGCCGAGTAGGACGGGAACCTTGCGGCCGTTGCTCTCGCCGAAGGCGACCGTCGGGTCGGGGGATTCGGGGGCGTTGACGAAGGAGACGAAGCGGGAGAGTTTGTCGGGGTCGTCGAGCACGCCCTTCCACTCGCAGGAGTAACCATCGACGTGCCGGGCCATGGCGGCCTCGAAATCATCGGCCAGGCCGAGGTCGTCGTCGATCACCACCGACTTGAGACGGTCCAGGCCACCGTCGAGCTCCGCCATCCATGGCGCGGTCCGCTGCAGCCGGTCCGCGGTGCGGATGTAGTACATCAGGAATCGGTCGATGTATCGGATCAGTGTCTCGGTGTCGAGGTCGCTGGCCAGCAGTTGGGCGTGCCGGGGGGTCATGCCGCCGTTGCCCGCCACATACAGGTTCCAGCCTTTGTCGGTGGCGATCACGCCGACATCCTTGCCGCGCGCTTCGGCGCACTCGCGCGCACAACCGGAGACGCCCATCTTCAGCTTGTGCGGCGAACGCAGACCGCGGTAGCGGAGCTCCAGATCGATGGCGAGCTGTACCGAATCCTGCTGGCCGTAGCGGCACCAGTCCGATCCGACGCAGCTCTTGACCGTCCGCAGCGACTTGCCGTAGGCCTGGCCGGACTCCATACCGCCGTCGACCAGTCGGGTCCAGATCTGCGGCAACTGTTCGACCGTCGCCCCGAACATATCGATGCGCTGGCCGCCGGTGATCTTGGTGTACAGCCCGAAGTCGCGGGCGATCTCGCCGATCAGAATCAGGTGCTCGGGCGTGATATCGCCGCCCGGCACCCGCGGCACCACCGAGTACGTACCGTTGCGCTGAATGTTGGCAAGAAAGGCGTCATTGGTGTCCTGGAGCGTGGCTTGTTCGCCGCCGAGGATGTGATCGGAACTGGTGGAGGCCAGAATGGAGGCCACCGTCGGCTTGCAGATGTCGCAGCCGGTGCCGGTACCGAACCGGGCAATGAGACCGGAGAACGTCCGGATGTCACTGGCCAGCACCAGTTCGAAGAGTTTGGCGCGCGACTGGCTGAAGTGTTCGCAGAGCGACTTGGAGACTTCCACACCCTGGGCATCGAGTAGCTGGCTGAGCAGCGGCACACACGAGCCGCAGGCGGTACCCGCACCGGTGCAGCCCTTCAGCTCGGCCACGGTGCACGAGCCGTCGGCGATCGCCGAGCAGATCGTCGCCTTCGAGACGTCGTTACACGAGCAGATTTGCGCGTCGTCGGGCAGCGCACCGACACCGAGGGTGGCGCCGCCTTCGGTGGCCGGGGAGATCAAGCTCACCGGGTCGCCGGGGAGAGTGGAGCCGACCAGCGGGCGCAGCATGCCGTACGCCGATGCATCGCCCACCAGCACGCCGCCGAGCAGGGTCTGTGCGTCGTCGGACAGCACCAGTTTGGCGTAGGTTCCACCGATCGGGTCGCTCACCACCACCGGCAGCGAGCCGGGCGAGGTGCCGTGCGCGTCACCGAAGCTGGCGACCTCGACACCGAGCAACTTGAGTTTGGTGCTCAAGTCGGCCCCGGGGAAGGTGGCATCGCCGTCAAGGAGCTGATCGGCCACCACCTCCGCGGTGGCGTACCCCGGGCCGACGAGGCCGTAGCGGACCCCCTCGACTGCGGCGACCTCACCGATCGCGTACACCTGGGGATCGCTAGTGGCACACCGCAGGTCGGTGAGGACCCCGCCACGGTCGGTCAGCTGCAGACCGGCTTGCCGAGCGAGCTCGTCGCGGGGACGCACCCCGGCGGCAAAGACCACCGCGGCCACGTCGACCTGCGCGCCGCCGGCTAGCGTAACGCGCACTCCGCCGTCGGGGCCCGGTTCGATCAGCTCGGTGCCCGAATTCAGGGTCACGTCGATGCCGCGTTCCCGGATCATCCGGACCAGGTGCTCGCCGCCACCGGCATCGACCTGATGGGGCATGAGGCGCGGATTCACTTCGATCACATGCGGCCGCAGGCCCATCTGCGCCAACGCATTGGCCGCCTCCAGGCCGAGCAAACCGCCGCCGATCACCAGTCCGGCAGCCGCATTGTCGCGGGTCAGGGCGGCCTCGGCATCGGCACGGATGGCGTCGAGGTCGTCGAGCGTCCGATAGACGTGGCAGCCGGGGGTGTCGTGACCGGGCACCGGCGGGACCCACGCATAGGAGCCGGTAGCCAGCACCAGGGCGTCGTAGGGGAGGGTCGTCCCGTCGGCGAGCGCGACCGTACGGCCGACCCGGTCGATTCCGACCACCGCGGTGCCGGTGCGCAGGTGTACGGCCGGGTCGCCGGCGAAGTCGTTGCCGGGGAGGGCGAGGGTGCGCCGATCCCAGGAACCGACATAGCCCGACAGCCCCACGCGGTCGTAGGCGGCGTCGTCTTCCTCTCCGAGAACAGTGACGCTCCAGCGGTTCTCGGCGTCCCTGGTGCGCAAGGCTTCGACGAAGCGATGGCCCACCATGCCGTGTCCGATGACGATCAAATTCTTCATGAAAGCCACGGTAGAAACGCGGTGTTGCGCAGAGATTGCCTCGGATGTGGCGGCGCCGTCACAACCAGCTCACAGACGCTGGTAGGCGCCTGTGAGTTCTCGCGGGGGTACCAGAACGAGCGCGCGGTAGCCGATCGTCGAGGCCAGATGGCCGGTGCCCCGGCCCCGGGTGACCGACCAGCGGCCAGCGCCGTCGGGCTCGGCAGGCAGCACCCGCCAGCGCCCGGGCAGGCGGGCTTCGTCCCCGTCGACGACGTCGAGCAGTTCGATGGTGCGGGGAGTGCGCGCCAGCAGCGCATCGACGATCGCCGGAACCAGTACCGCGGTGCCGGCCACGGCGGCCAGTGGATTGCCCCCCAGCCCGAGAAGCACTGCGCCGCTGGGCAATTGGGCAACGAGGAGGGATCCGCCCGGTCGCACGGCCAGGCCGTCGATCAGGATCTGCGCACCGGCGTCGGTCAGCGCGGCGCGCAAATGGTCGGCGACGCCGTGACCGGTCGCGCCGATCACCACGACGAGATCGGTGCCGGGTGTCCCCAAGGCCTCGCGGAAGGCGACGGGGGTGTCGTCCAGGTGCTCACCGGAACTGACCGTGAGGCCGTACTGCGCGAGGAGTTCGGCCACCGGCGCCGAGGCGGTGTCCGGGACCGTCCCGCGCGGGAGCGGGGCGCCAGGCGATGGATTCGAGACGATCTCGTCCCCCGAGGTGTACAGCAGGGCGCGTACCGGGCCGCGGACGGTCAGTGTGCCGACCCCGGCGGCCAGCGACACCGAACGCACCGCCGCATCCACGGCGACTCCGGCCGCCGTCAAGGTGGTGCC
>NZ_JBAQWU010000063.1:0-2241 GCF_049299075.1 Gordonia sp. (in: high G+C Gram-positive bacteria) | reverse complement strand
CGTCGAATACGTCTCCACCGGGGCAGGCATGCCCAGGTCGAGGGCTTTGTCGATCAGCTCCCACCGGTGCAGCTCGTCCCAGTCGACAAAGGTGATCGCGGTACCCGTGCGGCCCGCGCGACCGGTGCGGCCGATCCGGTGCACATAGGTCTTATCGTCCTCGGGGCACTGGTAGTTGATGACGTGCGTGACGTCATCGATGTCGATACCGCGGGCAGCGACGTCGGTGGCGACGAGGACGTCGATGGTGCCGTCCCGGAACCGGCCGAGCGCCTTCTCGCGGGCGATCTGGCCCAGATCGCCGTGCACGGCGCCGACGGAGAAACCGCGTTCGGCGAGGTCGTCGGCCACCTTCTGGGCGGTCCGCTTGGTGCGGGTGAAGACCATCGTCGCGCCGCGACCGTCGGACTGCAGGATGCGGGCCACCAGCTCGGCTTTATCCATCGCGTGCGCACGGTAGACGAACTGGGTGGTGCGTTCGTGAATGGCCGAATCATTGGCCTGCTCGGCGCGAATATGCGTTGGCTGGGTCAGGAAGGTGCGCGCCAGGGTGACGATCGGACCGGGCATGGTGGCCGAGAACAGCATGGTTTGGCGCGGAGTGGGCAACGCACTCATGATGCGCTCGATGTCGGGGAGGAAGCCCAGATCGAGCATCTCGTCGGCCTCGTCGAGTACCAGGATCGCGGTCTTGCCGAGCACCAAGTGGCCCTGCTGGGCGAGGTCAAGCAGCCGACCCGGCGTGCCGACGACCACGTCGACGCCGGACTGCAACTCGGCGATCTGTGAGTCGTAAGGGCGGCCGCCGTAGATCGCGGTCAGTTTCAACGGGCGCTGGGGGCCGGACTGCTCGGTGCCGTCCTCGCCGGTGGTGACCGGCGTGACGTTCACGCCCTTGGCCGCGATGCTCAAGTCCTCGTACACCTGGATGCACAGCTCGCGGGTCGGAACGATGACCAGGGCGCGCGGGGTGCCGTCGAGCGGGCGCAGGCCGTAGTCGGCGGCGTGTACCAGGCGGTGCAAGAGCGGAATGCCGAAGCCGTAGGTCTTGCCCATACCGGTGCGGGCCTGACCGATCAGGTCGCTGCCGCCGAGGGCTAACGGCAGGGTCAGCTCCTGGATGGCGAAGGTGTTCGATTTGCCGTCGGACGCCAGGGCGGCGACGATCGCCGGATCGACGCCGAGCTCGGCAAAGGTGGGGGACTGGTGATCCTCGTCGACGATGGTCGTCTGGATCGCTTCGTTGGGGTCCACGGTGGTGGTCATATGTTTTCAGGTACCTCTCGTGTGCGTCGTGCACGCACTCGTCAGGCCCTGCGGGGTCCGGCGGGAACTCTGTGGTTCGCCGGCGCGAGCGATCTTGGTGCGCGCTCATAATCAGACGCGCGCAGCGGTGATCAAAGCTTCGCTGGCCGGGCGTCTGGTCACAGTGTAACCCGTCGCTTTAGAGTGGCCCCATGTCGAACACTCCGGAGCCGCCAGAAACGTCCGCGACGGTCACGCTCTACGAGATCTTCCTGGCCGGTGAATATGCCGCGGTCCGGCGGTTCATCGATGACGCGGCGATGGCGCCCAGCACCGCCGATCGGGTGGCACTGATGCGGGTGATTGCCGAAGAAGTCGGGCACTTGGAGGTGCTGTCCGAGCGGGTACGGGCAGCAGGGGGCGAGCCGGTCGCCGCGATCGACCGGCACAGCGGAGTCTTCGACCGCTATCACCGCACCACGTCACCGCGGAACTGGCTGGAAGCGCTGGTGAAGCTCTATATCGGCGATGGGCTGGCGGCAGACTTCACCGCCGAGTTGCGGTCCACCCTGCCGCCGTCCGCGCGCGACGTGTTGCAGCGGGTGGCGTCGGATTCGGCCTCGATGGACTGGGCGCGGGACGAGGTGCGTGCGGCCGTGGCTGCTGATCCGGACGTTGCGGGGCCGCTGACGCTCTGGGGTCGACGGCTGCTCGGCGAGGCGATCACGCACATGCAATGGGTGCTCGCCGAAGATCCGGAGGTGACCGACCTGCTGTTCACTGGCGTCAGTGCGATCGCCAACGCGGCGGTCTTCTTCGACGCGATGGCGCAGCGACATGGCGAGCGGATGGCCGACCTCTCGCTCGCCTGACGCCCGCGACGGCCGGGGCGGGTACGCTTCCGGTCATGAGCGTTGAGGTCAAGATCGGTATCGAAAACAGTCCCCGTGAACTGTCGCTGACGTCCAAGGACGGCGCGGACAAGGTCTACAAGGC
>NZ_JBAQWU010000062.1:0-5225 GCF_049299075.1 Gordonia sp. (in: high G+C Gram-positive bacteria) | reverse complement strand
ACGTCCCACCGGCGAGCAGCTTGACGAACGTCACGACCACCGCCAGGACGATCGTGGTGACCGCCGGAACTCCGACGGCGACCTTCAACAGGCTCCAGGTGCCGGCCCGGCCGGGCGGCGCCAGATCACGTCGGGTCACCCGCCCCTGACGAAGGCGGGTGACCAGTGACTCGGTGGTGGCAGGCATTGCCCTTCAGGGTGTCACGCCAGTCCCGCCGCTCCCAGCGGCCACGCCGCAGCGATCCGAATGCGACGCCAGAAACACATCAACGCCACCGCCCGTTTCGGGGCGGCGGCGTTGATGTGGTTGGACGCGGAAGCGCCTACTTCTTCTCGTCGTCGCTGGTTGGCGTGCCAAAAACGGTCGTCGCCGAACCGGCGTCGACGGCACTGTCGCCGGTGTCCGGGAGCGGGGTGTACGTGGTCGCCGATTCAGACGCGGAGTGCGACGGTGTGTACGACGTCGCCGCCT
Organism: Gordonia sp. (in: high G+C Gram-positive bacteria); assembly: GCF_049299075.1. Lineage (GTDB taxonomy): Bacteria > Actinomycetota > Actinomycetes > Mycobacteriales > Mycobacteriaceae > Gordonia. The sequence continues at coordinate 4,753 of NZ_JBAQWU010000062.1, read as the reverse complement.
CGCTGCCGCCGTACGACGGTGTGGCCGGCGCCTCATAGGAGGGCGTCTCATAGGAAGGCGCCGCGTACGACGGTGCCTCGTATGACGGTGTGGCCGGGGCCTCGTAGGCGGAGCCGCCGTACGACGGGGCGACCGGAGCCGCGTAACCGCCCAGGCCGGCCGACGTGACGCCGGCGACCGGAGCCGGTGCGACCTTGATCTGCTCGGACTCGACCAACACCCAACCCACCGCGACGATCGCGGAGAGGATGCTGGTGATCAACAGGACGATCGCACCGGCGCCGGTCTCCGCGTCCGTGCTGGCGAACTGGAAAATGGTGGCGAAGCCGGCCACGACGGAGAGCGATGCGACCGCTGCAGCGTAGTGCTTGCTGGAGCCGACCAACAGGGTCAGCAGGGCGGCGACCCCGGCGACAGCGACGAGGGCCCAGGGCGTGGCGAACGCGGTCGCGAACAACTTGACGGTAATGGTGCCCACATACTCGTTACCGCCCTTGTACCCCGCGAGGAAGCCACCGAACAGGGTGATCACACCGAGCCCGCCCACCACGAGCGCCAGGATCTGGGCGGTGTTGTGCGGAAGGCCCTGCGACGGCGGCTTCGGCGCGCTGTACTGGGCCGGAGCACCGTACTGCTGCTGCGGCTGCTGACCGTACTGCGACGGTGCCTGCTGGCCGTACTGCGGAGCCGGCTGGCCGTACTGCGGGGCGGGCGCGCCGTACTGGCCGTACTGCCCTTGGCCCTGGCCCTGGCCGGAATCGCCCTGGCCGTAGCCCGGACCCTGCGGATACGTCATGGAATATCTCCTGTTTCGTCGCGGCCACCGCTCGATGACCCATGAACGTGGTCCACGCTAGTACACGTTCACCATCGGTGGGCAGCGCCCTGCTCGCGGTACCAGTCGATCAACCCCGGATCGTCGACGGACCGCGGATCGATGTTCACCTCCGACCGACCGGCCAGGACCGCGGTGATCGGCACCTCCAGCTTCTTCCCGGTGCGGGTGTGCGGAATGCCCAGTGCGACGACGATCTCGTCGGGCACGTGCCGGGGCGACAGCCGCGTGCGAATCTCCGCGGCCACCCGTGCGGACAACTCGTCGGTGAGCTCGGCGGCGGGCACCAGGGTCACGAACATTGGCATCCAGTACGCCCCGTCGGGGCCGTCGACGCCGAGCACAAAGGCCTCCGCGATCTCGTCGATGCCCTCGACCACCTCATAGATGTCGGCCGACCCCATCCGGATGCCGTGCCGGTTCAGCGTCGCATCGCTGCGGCCGTGAATGATCACCGAGCCGCGGTCGGTGACCGTCACCCAATCGCCGTGCCGCCACACCGGCCCGTCGACCCGTCGACGGGCTCGGGGTGAATCCGACTCCCATTGGTGGTCGAAGTAGGCCGCACGGTAGCGGGCCCCGTCGTCGTCGTTCCAGAAGCCCACCGGCATCGACGGCATGGGTTTGGTGACAACCAACTCCCCCACCTCGCCGATGAGCGGCCGGGCCTCGGGCGACCAGCTCTCAAGGGCGACGCCAAGATGTCGGACGGTCAGTTCGCCGGCCACCACCGGCTCACCGTCGCTGCCGCCGGCGAAGGCGCTCACGATGTCGGTGCCACCGCTGATCGACGAGATCGGCAGGTCCGCGTCGACGTTGTGCGACACCCAACCGAACAGATCCGCGGGCAGGGTCGAGCCGGTACTACCCAGGGTGCGCAGCGCCGAGAGGTCGTGGTCGCGGCCGGGCACGAGACCCGCCTTGCGCGAGGCGTTGAGCTGTCCGGGGCTCGTGCCGAAGTAGGTGACGTGCTCGTCGGCCACGATCTGCCACAGCCGGTCGGCGTCCGGATAGAGCGGCGACCCGCCGTAGACGACGATCTGTGCCCCCGCCAGCAGCCCGGCGACCTGGAAGTTCCACATCATCCAGCTCAGCGCCGTATGCCAGAAGAACACCGAATCAGCGTCGAGCCCGGAATGCAGGGCCGTCTCTTTCAGGTGTTCGACGACGACACCGGCGTGCCCGTGCACGATGCCCTTGGGCCGTCCGGTGGTGCCCGAGGAGAAGAGCACCCACAGTGGATGGTCGGCGGCCACCGGCACCGGCACCGGGGTGCGCGAGGTGTCGGCGACGGCGCGATCCCACGACTCGGCGCCGCATTGAATGTGCACCACCAGCTCGTCGAGCAAGTCGGCCAGGTCGGCGCTGTCGGCCCGCTTGTCCACGTCTGTGCCGTTGAAGCGGTAGCCGGCCGAGCTGAACAAGGCCTTCGGGGCCAGTTGGGCGAGTCGGCTCGCGGCCCCGGCCGGGGCGTAATCCTGTCCGCAGCCGGACCAGATCGCGCCGATCGACGCGGTCGCCAGAAAGGCGATCACCGCCTCGGGGATGTTCGGTAGATAGGCGGCGACCACGTCACCCTCCCCGATCCCGGCGTCGGTCAGGGTGGCGGCGACGGCAGCCACCAGTCCCGGCAGCTCCCGCCAGCTGATTTCGGTGCGGCGCAGCTCCTCGTCGAGGCCGACGATCGCCGCCCCGTCGCGGTCCGGCGTGGCGTGCCGCAGCACCGCGTCGACGTAGTTGATGTGCACGTCCGGGAACCAGATCGCCCCCGGCATCGCCGCGGTGGCAAGCACTGCCGCATCGCCGTCAGCCAAGGGTTCGGCCGCCAACGCATCGAGCGCGAAATAGTCCCACACCGCGCGCCAGAAACCCGGCAGGTCAGTCACCGAGTAGTCGTACAGGGCGTCGTACGAGGTGAAGTCCCGTCCGGTGCGCTCGCCGACAAAGGTCGCGAACTCGTTGATCGTCACAACTTCCTCATTCGTGATTCGTTATTCGTTCAGGCCAAGCAGGTCGACCGCCTGCTCGCGCATCGCCACTTTGCGCACCTTGCCGGTGACGGTCATCGGGAACTCGGTGGCCACATGCACGTACCTCGGGATCTTGTGCCGGGAGATCTGCCCGTCGGCGAAGGCCCGTAGATCGTCGGCGGTCAACTCCGGCGCGCCCTCGCGCACGATGATCCACGCCATGAGTTCCTCACCGTACTTCTCATCCGGCACGCCGATCACCTGGACGTCGATGATGTCGGGGTGCGTGTAGAAGAACTCCTCCACCTCACGCGGGTAGATGTTCTCGCCGCCGCGGATCACCAGGTCTTTGATGCGGCCGGTGATCCGCACATAGCCATCTGGTTCCATCACCGCGAGGTCGCCCGTGCGCATCCAGCCGTCGGCCCCGAGTACTTGCGCGGTCTTGTCCGGATCCTCCCAGTACCCGGCCATCACCGAATAGCCCCGCGTGCAGAACTCGCCGGACTCGCCCCGCGGCATCGTCTCCCCCGTCGCCGGGTCGGCCACCTTGATCTCCAAATGTGGGCCCACCCGACCGACTGTGCCTACCCGCAATTCCAACGGATCGTCCATGCGGGTCTGTGTCGACACCGGACTGGTTTCTGTCATGCCGTAACAGATCGACACCTGCGACATGTTCATCTCGTCGATCACCCGGCGCATCACCTGTTCTGGGCAGGGCGAACCAGCCATGATCCCGGTTCGCAGGGAACTCAGATCGTAGTGGGCGCCGTCGTCCAGCAGGTTCAGCTCGGCGATGAACATGGTCGGTACGCCGTACAGGCTGGTGCAGCGATACTTCTCGACGGCGGCGAGGGTCGCCGCCGGGTCGAAGGCGGGCGCCGGAATGACCATCGCGGCACCGGAGGTGATCGCCGCCAGGTTCGCCATCACCATGCCGAAGCAGTGGTAATAGGGCACCGGCGTGCAGATCCGGTCGGCCGGGGTGTAGTCGAGTAGTTGCCCGACCAAGTAGCCATTGTTGCCGATGTTGCGGTGCGAGAGCGTCACGCCTTTCGGATTGCCGGTGGTGCCCGAGGTGTACTGGATGTTGATCGGGTCATCCGGCGCCAGCCCGGCCGCCGCCGCGTCGAGGGCCGCCACCTCGGCAGGCACCGGATCGCGAAGCAACTCCACGAACTGCGGCGACTCGAACGTCACCGCTTCCCACAACTCGGGTAGCTCGCCGCGCACGTCGTCGAGCATCTGCGCGTACATCGAGTCGCGGAAGTGATCGGCCGACAGCACCATCGACGTGCCCGACTGCGCCAGCGCAAAGGCCACCTCGTGGCGGCGGTACGACGGATTGAGCACCACCAGGATCAGGCCCGCCTCGGCCGCGGCGAACTGGGTGAGCACCCACTCCCACCGGTTCGGCGCCCACAAACCCACGCGATCACCGGGTTGCAGGCCGCTGCGCCGCAGACCGCAGGCGAGATTCCGGACTTGCTCGCGGAACTGGCGGTAGGTCCACTGCTGGTCGCTGACGGCGTCGATCAGCGCGATCGCGTCGGGATGGGCGGCAGCAGTCTGCGCCAGCATCGCGCCAATGGTCTGTTCCAACAGCGGCGGGCTGTCCGCACCCCGCGCATACGACAACTCGGTCATAACCATTCCTTCCTCGTAACGTTCAGTGCTCGCCTGCCCGCCGCAGCACGGCGTGGGCCTGGCCGAAGAGCGGTGCATCCACCATCTGCCCCTCGAACTGGAATACGCCGCCGGCAAACTCTGCGGAGGCGGCCAGCAGCCGCCGCGCCCAGTCGATTTCCTCGGGCGACGGCGCGTACCCGTCGCGCACCACCGCGACCTGCGAGGGATGAATGCAGGCGGTCGCCGCGAAGCCGAGTGCGACCGCGTCGCGGACCTCCTCGGTCAGCCCGTCGACGTCGCCGATGTCCACGTGCAC